>CAZHKI010000480.1:0-3042 GCA_964533365.1 uncultured Maribellus sp.
TATCGGGCTGGCTGTGGGCGCCGCCATCGGGGCCGCATTTTAAAACCAGTGAAATGGCATTTTTATCCCAGCCGCTTCTCATTGAAAAAAGTCCACTTTGCGGCAAAGCATAAGCAGTGGAGTCTGGTTTTCTACCTTCTTTTCCTCCGGTGGCAAAAAATAAAAAATCATCACGGTCAAATTTTTGGGCCCATTCCAAAAATCTTTCTGAATGTTGTCCGGGCCGGCCTGTCCAGGCATCGCCAAACTGGGCGTTTGTACCATCGGGATGGCACAATTTCATGGGCACTTCACACATTTTCTCAATCATTCTTAAAAAGGATTCAGGAAATGCGTTTTCAATCCCATTCAGTTTTGCCAGTTCATAAGTTCGTAAAAACCAGTTGATACAACCCAAATGATACCCCATGGCGAGTTCGCGCTGGTGTCCGTCGGGGTAAACCTGTAAATTAATTTCATTATTTAAACGGCGGAAAGCTTCGGTACGCCATTTTTCGGAATCAATAAATTCAGGAAATGTGATGGCAATGAATGCCATTCCTTCCGCTTCCATTAAACCCCAGTTGCTTTTGGTTGTATATTTGGTCATCAGGTAATCGGCATGATCGAACATACTGTTCAGGAATGCCACCAAAACTTCGGGCGTAAAATGGGGCGAATCGATAAACCGCTGGTAAAGCCCCGTCCAGTTGTAGCCACGGATTCCAGCTTCGATGGAGCGCCAGGCATATTCGTGTTCCTTGTCGCGGGGATTTTTGCGGGTCCAGTCCAGCAACTGAAAACACCACTCTTTGGCGTATATTTCATCGCCGGTGTGCCAGTAAACTTTGGCCATGGCATCCCAAAAACCCATTCGGTTGAGTTGCCAAACCCATTCGTTATCCGGAACTGGCCGGGTTGCCCAGTTGATATCATCACCACAAAAATAAGGAGGATAAGCGCTTTGCCCAACAAAAATGTGGTTGAGCGCGTTGCTGGCTGTTTCAAAATCCTTTTCAGTTGCTGCATTTCCAAAAGCTGCTTTTTTGGAATTTCTGTCAACGAAATGTTTAACTGAAGTTCTTTCCCTGAAATAATTTAAAAGTTCGGCTGCTGCCAGTTCATGATCATTAGAAGACTGTCTTACTTTTTCGAGTCCGGGTTTTGATAAATCCAGTCGGGAAAGCAGTTTTTCAGTTTCGGAAAGATTTTGTGCAATTCCTGAAATAAAAAGAAATAAAAGAAATATTGTGATGGAGAAACTTTTGAGGGGAATGGAAAGTTGATTTTTACAGGTTACAAATCTCATATCAACGGATTTTATTTAGTTTCACACCTCTGACTGGCAAATGATAAAATGACTTCATCATCAGGCTATTTTTCCATTTTTGAAGATAGCCAATGTAATTTACAACTTTACATAAAATCACCACCCCAAACGACGAAAACAAAAAAACAGAGAGTACAATTACAAGAATGAGAAAACAAAACCGTAATCCGTCGGCTGACGGACTACGGCTTTGATATTTCTTACAACAGCAGCAATGATGTGCCGTTTTTCAATGAACAATTCATTAAAGTTCAGTCTCCCGAACTATTTCATCGTGTAGCGTTTGATGCTCACGGTCATCTCCTTTTTCGCATTGTCCACTTTGTTAACAAATACGAAGGCACGGTATTTACCGTCGGCAGTTTCAACCCATGCACCTGATTCCACTTTCATGTTCAGCCCATAGTTAGGAACGCCGGTAAAGTCAATTTTCTCGAAATCGACATCATCGATATAAATCCCGTACTGCAGACGGGCAAGGTGCCTGTCGCGCAAACCATAAACTTTCAGAAATTTGGTACTGTTGGAGACACCCGACGGAAGCGTAACATCCGGTAAATATTCGGAATCGGTGGCTGGTGAAGCCAGCGCATGCAGAAAGTTGATACCGGTAATCGAGCGGTATAAATAAAGCAAATCGATTTTAGCTCCATTGCTGGCTGCTTCGGTGGCATTATATACCGCCATATCGGCTATCGAGAGAAACATTTTGTTGTTGTCGCTCAAAACCAAATCAAGCTTCATATCCACTTTTCCAATGGTATAAGGTCCCATTTTGTAGGAAACGGTTTCACCGGTGCTGGCTTTAGCCGAGAAAGTAAAGGAAACTTCTTTCCCTTTTGCTTCTTCGGGAATTTTGTAATAAAACCTCAATGAAGCAGCACAGGTATCTTTGGTAAAGACCACTTCAGTTTTTGCCCCTGAAGTTACCGACGGATTGCCGATGGTAACCGGCACGTCGATACCGCTGGAGTTGGTATAAAATGAGCGGTTTTCCATAAAAGTTCCTTCAGCTCCCGGAATGGTAGCTTCAACCTGTGCCGAGATGATTTTCCCGGCATCGTATCCCAAAGCCATGGCGTAAACAAACTCGATATCGAGGCCAGCCACATTGGGGCCGATACTTCTTTTAATACAATCGTTCTGAAATTCCGTTTTTGCTTCGGGAAGTGCGTACTCTTCTTCCTCACAGGAATAAAAGAAAACGACCAGAACCAGTAAAAATGCCAAACTAAAATATTTCTTTTTCATGATGGTAATTTTTATGGTTTTGTTTGAACGGTAAGATAAACTTTATAAGTCTTTTTCACCTTGCGGTTTCCGGAAATAACAGTCCATTCCTTCGGATTTGCCAAATCGGAAAAATCCATAAAGCTGGTAATTTTGGGATCCAGCTTGGCGTCGGTAATCAGACTAAACTGAGGCCAGAGGTTTTTCAGGTCGGTACCGTAAAACACCTCAACATTGATGGTTTGTGCGAGCGTATCGATTACCGCAGCTTTTGTTCTCACAGTCTGAAAATCCTTGCCTAACAACTCAAAGTTGCTGACATAACATTCTGACCGTTCGGTAATCAGCAGTCCATCTTCGTCAACCGGGAAGTCAGTGCACCTGACCCAGGCCAAAACGACAAACAGGAGTGCCGGAATTATGATCAAATATTTTTTCATTTCTTTCATTTTAACATTTAACACATCCATAATTTTATAACCAGGGTTTATTTTGGGTAAGGT
>CAZHKI010000481.1:0-3040 GCA_964533365.1 uncultured Maribellus sp.
TAGTACGGAAAAAGGATGGCGCAGGCAAACCCCAGGGTTATGGCTGTGGTAAGTTCTACCGAACCTGCCGAAAGCCCGTACCGGTACGAATCGCCCGATAAACCCACCAAATGCTCGGCGCCGATATTGGTTGCAAACAAAGAAGCGCCGATGACCGGCCATTTCATCTTTCTCCCGCCTAAAAAAAAGTTGGAACTGTTTTGGCCCGCTTTTGCTTTTTGTGCGAGGTACAATCCAACCATTAAGCTTCCGGCCAGTACAAAAATGCCGACAAACCAGTCGAGTCCGTTGAGTGAGATGCTCATAGTTTTTGATTCAGTTGGTGATAGATTTCAAATGGTTTAAAAAAGTTTACGTTCAGAATTAAAGTGGAATTACAGTTTTGCCAGAATTTTATCCATCCGGGCAATACTTTGTACCATTGCCCTGACGGTGTGATAGTTGATTTTCCACGAGTGGCCCATGTGTGTCCAGATGGGATCGCCTTTGCGCGACAACAGCGGGAACCATTCGCCCACGCCCTTGTTGATGACCTTGTCGAAAACAAACCGGTGTACGTTGGTATAGGCATTCCAATATTTCCGGTCGCCAAAAAGAAGGACGGCATCCAGAATACCAATCATTACTTCGGCCTGTTGCCAGAACTCTTTTTCGCGATCATAGACTCCGCCGGAGTGTGGGCCTTCCACATAAACACCCCCGTATTCCGTATCAATGCCGTTGTCGATGGTATGTTCGAATATAGTTTTCAATAACATACAGTATTCCGAAGTATCTTTCCCCATCACCTCCAGCGCGTGGATAAACAGCCAGGCAAACTCGGCATTGTGTCCGTAGCAGGTGTTGTCGGTGGCGTTTCCTTTTTGTCCGTCTTCCGAAAAGCGGTCCCATCCCCAGATGATATCGAATTTAATTTGCGGCGCAATCTCCCAGTTGGCCCAAAATTGAGGAATTCCGGTTTTATACTGGGGGTGCATCATCCTGTTTAGCAGGATTTCAATATCTTCCAGCAGTTTCCGGCGGTGGACTTCCTTCTGCGAACATTCGTACAGCGAGGTGAAAGCCTCCATCAGGTGCATGTGTACATCCAGCGTTTTTCGGTCGCCGCCCTGCGGCCCCGGTCCGGCCAGTTTCCAGTCGCGGCTGAACATTTCGAAATAGCCGCCGTAATACGTGTCGGTGCTGTATTTCTGGAGCAGGTCGAATGTTTTTTCAGCGTACTCGATTCCGCGGCGATCTCCGGTTGCCAGCGTGTATTCGCTTAGTGAATAGATGGCAAAACTCAACCCATACACGATTTTTTTGTCGATTTTAACGTTTCCTTTCCGGTCCATCATCCAGTAGAAGCCGCCGTAATTTTTATCCCACATCTTGTCGAGCATAAAATCGGTACCGTGTTTTGCCAGTTCAGCCAGTTGTCCATTTCCGTAGCCTGCGCGGTGTGCCGACGACAATGTGTAAAGGCACCTGGCCTGGGCAATCAGCGACTTTTCGTCTTCTCCGGTGTCGTTTCCGTTCACATCAAAATGAGTGATAAAGCCCCCGTTGGTTTCATCTTTCATCCGCGTTGTCCAGAAGGGTAGGAGTTCTTCGGTGAGGTGGTGGTAAGCTTCGTTTCGATACTTTTGAAGTTCTGTTTTATTCATTGGATTGAATTTTTGGTACAATTGGTTTCAAAAAAAACTGTTTCTTCGGTTGCTCAATTTACCATAAAAATTTCTGTAATCCAATAACAGATATTGGCTAAAAGAAATGGATTTTTGACCGAATGATTTTTGGGAAAACTATCCCTGAATGATTAAAAGAAGTGTGTGTTTTTAAATAAAATGTAAAATTTCGGTACATCTAACTGCAAGTGACTATTTTTGTCGTTCATAACACAAAGGAATGGAGGAAGATATTTTTTACGAAAACATTCAAAAGGCCCTGGAAAATCTGCCTGATAATTTTAGTATTCTCGAAGAGCAGATTGATATGGAAGTTCAGTGGCAATATTTCGAATTTTCGGGGAAAATTCGCACGCCTGAATTCTCGGAAGAATGTTTCAAGGAGCGGGAACAGTTGTTCGATCCGGCAGTCGGAAACGAACGGAAGAAAGAGATTTTGTCGGGCATTGCCAATATCGACGATGTAGCTGCTTTTCGAACCATTGAAAAATTTCTTCAATCGGCCGGTGGTGAGCTGAAGTCCTGGGCAACACTGGCCTTTCAGGAAAGCCGGATGCTCCTGCAAAGCTCGCTGCTCGATGAGCAGCAGATTTTTATCTCCACCGGACTTGGCGGAAAAGGTCATAAACTGCGATATTTTACGGTTTTTATCAATCAGCAGCAACAGGAAGTGCTGACATCCACCCAGCGAAAACTGTTAAAGGATGAACTGATTTTCGAATTGGAAAAGTGCGACGGAGAGTTCGAGGTTATCGATTTTATGGAAGGATTTTCCACCGCACAGGTGATGTTGCCCCTGAAAGCCGATATCAAACAGGTTTTTCGTAATATCGTTGATGAATGTAACCATTACGGTTATTTTTTGAAAGAAGATTTTATGATTACCAACGTGAAAGTGTTAACCAGAGGCGAAATTATTCAGTTTCTGGAAGAAAACAGAAAACAGGATAACCATGAATTGGAAGAAGAATCAGATTAATGCAGCCATTCAGGTTTTGCCCGAAGCTGAAGGGAAACTGCAATACGGTTTGGTTGATGCAGCCATAGCAGCCATTCAGCAAACCGGTTTAAAACATCAGGTGTGTCCGTTTGAAACAGTGGTCGAGTGCAGCTATGACGAACTGGCCGGGTTGCTCGAAAAAATTCATGAAGCCTGTGAAAAAGCAGGAACGGAAAAAATGCTGACTCATGTGAAAATCCAAATCGATTTTCAGAAAAATGTGACCATCGGCGATAAAATGGAAAAGTACAGTTAAAGTTTATTTTTTTTGATTGGTTTTATCAAAAAATGTTATATTTGCAGCGCTTTTGCAATGGCCCTGTAGCTTAATGGATAGAGCATCTGACTACGGATCAGAAGGTTGGGGGTTCGA
>CAZHKI010000482.1:0-608 GCA_964533365.1 uncultured Maribellus sp.
TGTTTTATACACCCTGTGTTAAATATTTTTTTTAACTGCGTTAAAAAATCTTCTTCGGGCATGGCTTCGGGGAGAGTTCCGATCATTCCCATCCCGGCTTTTTCGAACCGGTTTTCCAACGGATAAATATCGTAAGCCACTTCTTCGTAGGGATGGGACTGAAGCAACGCCTGAACGATTTTATTCTGCAAATATCCAGGGAAGATGGTTTCGAAACGGCTCTCCTTTTCGTAGTGAATTTTATTTTTTTCGCCCACAAAAGGATGGCTGTTTTCGCTTCCCCGGAAACTTCCAAGACCTTCGGTGTTGAATCCACAGAAATCGTAGTTGCCAATATTACCGGCCCCGGCGCTGAAAACGGCTTCGCGCACCTTTTGAACATGATCAACCGGAATGAACGTAACCAGTTTTTTTAGAATTCCTTCGGCGGGTTGTAGAACCGTACAATTTTGAAGTTGAAGCTTTACGCAGATTTTCGAATTTACCCCGCCTGAAACACTGTCGAGGTTCGTGTGTGCGGCATAAATGACAATATTATTTTTGATGGCTTTTATCAGCGAACATTCCACGTCATTTTTCCCTGTAATTTTTTTTAATCCTGAAAAAAT
>CAZHKI010000482.1:618-3039 GCA_964533365.1 uncultured Maribellus sp.
GCTTCATCAATCACCTTTTCGGTAACATCAATGGTTACCAGCGCCGAAGTAATTTCCTGATCGGGCGATCCCAGAATTAAACCGGCATTGTCGTACGATTCCTGCAAACGCAATGGTGCAAAATCTTCAAGTACCTGGATAATATCTTTTACTTTAACCATTCTTTTCTTCCAGACTGTCCCTGATTTCAGTTAATTCATGTTTTAAAAACTGGAGACGTTTCACGATTTCGTAATTGTGAATGGTTTCATCACGATTTTCCTTCAGTTTTTGTTTGGCTCCTTTAATGGTTAGCCCGCGTTCTTTCACCAGATGGTGAATCAACCTGACCGTTTCAATATCTTCTTTGGTAAAAAGGCGGTTCCCCTTGTTGTTTTTCTGAGGTTTGAGCGCTTCAAACTGATTTTCCCAATACCTGATGGCCGAAGTATTTTCACCGATCAATTCAGCAACTTCGCCAATGGTATAAAGCACCTTTTCTATTTTCGGTTCTTTGTAAGGCACCCGGTTTTAATCAAGGGTCTGACCAATATTCGAAGAAATGGCAATCATCCGGTCGTATTCCTGAGGAGAAAGATCCTTGTAGTAATAATAAGCAGGATTGACGGGTGTTCCGTTTTTATGTACCTCGTAATGCAGGTGGGGAGCAGTCGAACCTCCCGAGTTCCCGACATAACCAATGATGTCGCCGCGTTTGATTTCCTGGCCCATCCTCACGCTGAATGAATTGAGGTGCCCGTAAAGCGTTTCATATCCAAATCCATGATCAATAAGGACCATCAAGCCGTAACCAACACGGCTTTTAACCGAACCGCTGACTTCCACCACTTTCCCGTCGCCGGTGGCATATATTGGAGTACCAACAGGGGCTGTAAAATCCATCCCATAATGCATTTTCCGTACTTTGTAAATCGGGTGGATGCGGTAACCCCAGCCACTGGCAGTACGTTTCAGATCTTCGTTGGCCACAGGCATGATAGCGGGAATGCTGGCCAGCATTTTTTCTTTATTCAGGGCCATTTTCATCACCTCATCGTACGATTTCGATTGAATGTAAGCTTCCTTGGCCACCATATCCAACTTGCGGGCAGTTGCAATTATCAGTTCAGAGTTGTTCAGATCCTCCAGTTCCGAGTATTTGTTGGTTCCGCCAAACCCTCCTTTCCTCACCGTTGAAGGAATGGGTTCCGATTCAAAAATCACACGGTAAATATTATCGTCGCGTTGCTGAATTTCAGACAACACGTTTTCAATCTTTTCCAAATCCTTCTGCATCAGTTCAAACTGAGTCAGCAACCGTTTGTTTTCCCGTTTCAGCGACTTGGTTTTGGGGCTTTCGTAAATACTGAGAAAAACAATAATAAATACCATAGCAAATGCAAGGCTGCTGGAGAAATAAGCTATAATTTTTGTTATACGTTCTTTCCATGAAATCCCGACCCGTTCGTAACTTAAGGTATCCGGATTAAACTTGTACTTTTTCTTCGCCATAGAATAAAGGCTATATTTTTATATCAGCGTTAACAAAATTAATTAAAACGTCTAACTTTGCAACAATTTTCAAATTGATGGTTTAAAATCCACGCCGCAAAGGTAAGTAAATAACTCACAGTTATATCATTTGTTGTGAGGCGTTAAAATTTTTTAACAACTATTAGTGATAAAAACGATACAGAATGAACAGGACTTCGAAAGAAATACGGCAGGCATTTCTTGATTTTTTTGAGGAAAAAAAACACCAGATCATCAGATCGGCGCCTATGGTTGTAAAAGGTGATCCAACCCTGATGTTTACCAACGCAGGAATGAACCAGTTCAAAGACTGGTTTTTGGGCAACGAACCGGTTAAATCGCCCCGGGTTGCCGACACCCAAAAGTGTTTGCGCGTTTCGGGAAAACACAACGATTTAGAAGAAGTTGGTCTGGATACATACCACCACACCATGTTCGAAATGCTGGGCAACTGGTCGTTTGGCGACTATTTCAAAAAAGAAGCCATCGACTGGGCCTGGGAATTTCTGGTTGTTCGCATGGGAATAAACCCCGAACGGATTTATGCCACGGTTTTTGAAGGAAGTCACGACGATAAACTGAGCCGTGACGACGAAGCTGCCGGCTACTGGGAAAAATTTCTGCCTGCCGAACGGATTTTGAACGGAAGCAAAAAAGATAATTTCTGGGAAATGGGCGACACAGGCCCCTGCGGTCCCTGTTCCGAAATCCATGTCGATTTACGTAACGAAGAAGAGATTGCTAAAATTCCCGGACGCGAACTGGTGAACAAAGACAATCCGCTGGTGATTGAAATCTGGAACCTCGTTTTCATCCAGTTTAACCGCAAAGCCAATGGACAGCTCGAAGAATTACCAGACAAACACGTTGATACCGGAATGGGATTTGAACGCCTTTGCATGGTGCTTC
>CAZHKI010000483.1:0-3024 GCA_964533365.1 uncultured Maribellus sp.
ATGAAGCTGCGGCTGCCATTAAACAAATTGCAAAATCAGGCCGCAAAATTTTATTCGTTGCCACCAAGAAACAGGCGAAAGATCTGGTTTCTGATTTGGTAAAAAGCGTTGGAATGCCGTATGTTACCGAACGTTGGCCCGGTGGTATGCTGACCAATTTCCCAACCATCCGGAAAGCCGTCAAAAAGATGATTTCCATCGATAA
This sequence comes from uncultured Maribellus sp., assembly GCA_964533365.1. Taxonomy (GTDB): domain Bacteria; phylum Bacteroidota; class Bacteroidia; order Bacteroidales; family Prolixibacteraceae; genus Draconibacterium. Next base: position 206 of record CAZHKI010000483.1, read on the forward strand.
AATGTCGAAAGATTCCAGTTGGGATAACCTTTCAAAACGCGAAAAACTTCAGATTACCCGGCAACGCGCCAAACTGGAAAAAATCCTCGGCAGTATTGTCGATTTGACCCGTTTGCCTGCCGCATTATTTGTGGTTGATGTATTGAAAGAAAAAATCGCCGTACGCGAAGCCCATCGTTTGGGAATTCCGGTATTTGCCATCGTGGATACCAACTCAAACCCCGATGATGTGGATTTTGTTATCCCGGCCAACGACGACGCATCACAATCCATTAAACTCATTGTGGGCGTGATGACCGATGCAATCCGCGAAGGGTTGAGCGAAAGAAAAGTAGAAAAAGACAAAGATGAGGACGAATCTGCTGCTCCGAGAAAATCCAGAAAGAAATTTGTGGAAGATGATTTCGAGGATGAAGAAGAGGATCTGGACGAAGAGGAAGACGACGATGACTCAGCAGCCGATATCGATGTGGATGATATCGAAGATGAAGATTAATGAACCAGTGAATTTTTAACTATATAACATTATTTTATTATGTCATTTACAACAGCCGACGTGGTTAAATTGCGCAAAGTGACCGGCGCAGGAATGATGGATTGTAAAAATGCACTGACCGATGCCGAAGGCAATTTCGACAGGGCCGTGGAAATTATCCGTGAAAAAGGAAAACTGGTTGCCAGCAAACGAGCCGACAGGGATGCCGCCGAAGGAGTGGTACTGGCCAAAGTTGCCGCTGATAAAAAGTTTGGCGCCATGATCGTTTTAAATTGCGAAACTGATTTTGTGGCCAAAAACGAAAACTTTGTCGCTTTTGCCGACAGTATCCTGAATGTGGCTCTTGCCAATCAGACTGAAAACCTCGATGCACTCAAGGCATCTGATCTTAACGGAAGAACTATTGAAGCACAGGTAACTGAACAAACCGGTGTTATTGGCGAGAAAATCGAACTTTCATATTACAGTAAAATCAGCGCTGAAAGCGTTATCGGGTACATCCACCCCGGAAACAAACTGGCTACTTTGGTCGGTTTTAACAAAGCCGGTGTGGAACTTCAGGTTGCAAAAGATGTGGCGATGCAGGTTGCTGCAATGGCTCCGGTTGCCGTTGACAAAGATTCAGTTTCGCAGGAAACTATCGAAAAAGAACTTGCCATTGCCAAGGAAAAATTCCGCCAGGAAGGTAAACCCGAAGCCATGCTCGACAAAATTGCCCAGGGCGCTTTGAACAAATTCTTCCAGGAATTTACACTGCTAAACCAGACTTACGTGAAGGATGGTAAAATCACCATTAAGGAATTTCTGGCACAGAACGATAAAGAACTTACAGTTACAGCTTTCGATCGTTTTACATTGAATGTTTAGTATTCTGTAAAAAGTATATTTGAAAATAGCTATCCGTTGGTTCGGGTAGCTATTTTTTTGAATTAAACCCCAATATTAAGGAAACCATACCCATGCTGACTTTCTTATTTCCGGGTGTTGCAAAACCCGGGTAAAACGAAATTTCAAAAACAGGGGTTAGCCGCGGATTCCTGTCGCCGGTTTTATTACTGAAACGGGATAACAGGCCATAATAAGCCGGATGAAAAAATGCTTTTCCGCTTCTGTTGATCTCCCTTTCTCCTGAATTTATATCCGGATACTGATACATTATCCACCATGATTCTTTACCCTGGGTTTGTGTGGCAAGGTAAACTCCCGCAATGACCCCCAGCTGTATTTGTGTTTTTTCAAAATTGAACGTTTCAAACAGAAACTTCGACTGAACACTCACCGCCCTGTGCCGGTAATCTTTCGTGCTTTTGCCTCCTAAACCGCCGCTTTCATAGTATTCATGAAAATTAAAATACCCGATTCCCGGACTTACGGATAGTTTTTCATTATTGAAAACCGGAATTTTAAAAGGTTTTTCAACCGACAGGTTCAACGGGAAGCCATTTATGGTATGGGTACTTCCATCGTATCCGGAGTTTAGCCGAAGTAAAACAGGCAATCCGGCGCCTATGTTAATTACCGGCATCTCCTGCGCAGCAATTGTGTACGATAGTATCACGGTTATAATCAGGGAAAGGGCTATTTTCAGCATGGACAGTTTAACTTTTTCAATTTTAAAAGTACAGGTTTTCATTAAATTTAAGTCTGTTATTCAACAGGCAAACTACTTTTATGCGACAACTGCAACTGTTATGATAAGAATTTTTCTGCATCACGATTTGAATTGATGCCGGATTCACCTTTCTTTTTTTAATTTCGTAAAAATTTTTTCAAACTGATGCAGCCCGAAAAAAAGCAACTCGAAATATTACTGATGAACTATTTCAGGGAATGTTTACCCGATTTTCCAGCAGGCTCCGTTGTCCCTTCCGAATCGCCCGATTTTACGATCCGGATGAAAAACCAGCACATCCTCGGGATTGAACTCACCCGCCTTAATCCCGGAAATGCGCTGCCTCTCACTGATGAACAGGCGAGCGATATCCGTGAAAAGGAACATTTTATTGAACTGGTAAAAGCCATTTTTGAAAAAAATTCTCCGGACAAATTGTTTGTCAAATTCTTGTTTACAGAAGGCGAAAGTATTGATAGTGAACGTCAGTTAATGGCATCTGTACATACGGCCCATCTCATCCGCCAGGCTGTACAAAAAAGGAAATCCGGCGACTTTTTCAGAATCTCCCTTCCTCCGTCGTCACTTTCCAAAGGCATTTCCGAAATATTAATAGTTCATCATCCGGCTTTGCAGGTTTCCATTTGGGAACGCTCAAACAACCTCGGGATTTCAAACGACGTGGTTGACGACATTCGGAAAGCGATTCAC
>CAZHKI010000484.1:0-2983 GCA_964533365.1 uncultured Maribellus sp.
GCATCAACAAACGATACCGCCAGATAACCACCGCAGTGGCTGAGGGTACCATTGCTGCACTTAGTGCTGCCGAATATTTACGAAACTAAAACTTCATTTGAATTGTTATTAAAAATACTTCATTTAATTTGAAACTAAAAAATGGCAAAACAGGAAATTAAAATCAACTGGCTTGAAAACATGGCCTTCGAAACCGAAATAAATGGTCATAGAATACTACTTGATGCTTCCGAAGAATCGGGTGGTGGAAATCGTGGCCCTCGCCCCAAACCCCTGATGCTGGTTGCTTTAGCCGGCTGTACCGGCATGGATGTGGTGTCCATCCTGAAAAAAATGAGGGTGGAACCCGAGGGTTTTAACGTGCTGGTGGAAGGTGATTTAACCGACGAACACCCGAAACAGTTCACAAAAATGCACGTGATTTATGAGTTCAAGGGCAAAAATCTGCCCATGGACAAGCTGGAAAAGGCCATCAGTTTATCGGAAGAACGGTATTGCGGCGTAAGCGCCATGTACCGGAAAGCGATTGGAATTACATCGGAAATAAAGATTATCGATTAAGATATGTCAGTTACCATTCTTGTTATATTAGTTTTTTTGGCGCTTCTGGTGGGAATGATTACGTGGAATTACTTCAAAATGAAAAATACGCCACCGGTAACCGACAATAAAAAAATCAGGGTTCTGGGCAACAAAAACTACAAAACAGTTATCCGCAGCGGGATTGTGCTGGTCGATTTTTGGGCGCCGTGGTGTGGCCCCTGTAAAATAGTTGCCCCGGTTTTGAATGACATTGCTGAAACGGAAGATCAAATCATCGTTGCAAAAGTGAATGTCGATCAGCAGCAACCACTGGCTCAAAAATTTAAAATCAGAAATATACCCACTTTGGTTATGTTTCGTGATGGGGTGGAAGTTCGACGCTTTGTAGGGGTAAAAACCAAAAAATTCCTACTGAAGGAAGTGGAAGCAGTACTGGCTGAATAAAATAATGGTACCGGGTTTTTTTTTTTTCGATTTAGTGGTTCAGCATAAATTAACCTCATAATCATCAGTCAAAAAAAATCCCGGCAACCGTTTTATGGCTTTTTAAATTCCAATCGAGAAAAATAACGTTCTTTCGCTTCCTTAGGATCAGCATCATTTGCAATATAGATTCTGGTCCGTGCATTGATGACAACCTCCTGCATTTTTTCCAAATCGGGTGATTTGAAATTTATCTGTTTTTTTTCGTACATCATATTAACTGCTTTAATCCTTTAATTATAAAAAAATAAATACCGCCGCATCACTGAAACTTCTTAAAAACCAATGCGAACCGGTTTCTCTCTGTGTGTTGTTTTTATTGTTTCCACAAAAACAACTCATTTTCTTCTTTTAAGGTTTACTTTGGAAAGTAATTTATCAGAGTTTTACTTTGTTTTATCGGTGAACAGGGGCGATGGATAAAACAATCATTAAGTAAAAAATAGAAAAATCCCAAAAAGTTTTATACCCAAAGATAGTTTAAAACTTCAGTTATATTTGATATTCAAAAAATTATATACTTTTTGGAGATGTAATGATCACATACTAGCTTTTATCACTCTTTTTAAATCTCATAAGAATTATTAAATTGATTGAAAAAAAACATTCTGCAGCCTGCAGAATGTTTTTTTGAAAAATAGCAGTCAAACCGACTGATATTTTCAGGCATCAGGATCAAACACCACGATTAACGGTTCTTTTTGCTTTCCTGTTTAGCAGCTTTGGCAGCCCGTTTTTCCTTCAGCGTTTTGGTGGGTTCCTTTTTGATGTTCTTTTGTTTACTTTCCTTTTCTTTTACCATGACTTTTCTTTTTTATTGGTTTAAAACTTCAATAATTGTTATTAATCCGGTATTACTTTTTGTTCAGTTTTATATTCGAATCAGAGTTAATCGGAATGTTAGTCGCGAAAACGTTTTAAAATTTCGTCGTATGCATCAATCCGGCGATCGCGCAAAAACGGCCAAATCCTTCTGACCTGTTCTGAACGCAAAAGGTTGATTTCCACCACTTCGGTTTGTTCTTCGGAGGTGGAAAACTGGCTGATAATTTCGCCTTGCGGGCCGGCGACGAATGAACTTCCCCAAAAAGAAATTCCATTAGTCGCGCCTGTGGGATCGGGTTCAAAGCCGGTACGGTTTACACTGATGACCGGCAGTCCGTTGGCCACAGCGTGCCCGCGCTGCGACAGCATCCAGGCATCCCGCTGCCGTATTTTTTCCTCTTCCGAATCGGTACTTTCGAAACCAATTGCTGTGGGATAAATGAGCAAATCGGCGCCAGCCAGCGCCATTAACCGGGCAGCTTCGGGATACCATTGATCCCAGCAAACCAGTACGCCAAGGTTTCCGACAGAAGTTTTTATGGGATTAAAACCCAAATCGCCGGGGGTAAAATAAAATTTTTCGTAATACGCCGGATCGTCGGGAATGTGCATTTTACGGTATTTCCCGGCAATCGAACCATCTTTTTCAAATACAACAGCGGTATTGTGGTAAAGTCCGGCTGCGCGTTTTTCAAACAACGAGGTAACCAGCACTACGCCGGCTTCTTTAGCCGCTTTCGAAAAAACAGTGGTAGCAGGTCCCGGAACAGGTTCAGCCAAATCGAACAGGGCTGTATTTTCAGCCTGACAGAAATAAAGGCTGCTGTGCAGTTCCTGTAAAACCACCAAATCGGCCCCCAGCGAAGCACATTTTCTGATTTCAGCCAGACTTCGTTCGATGTTGGTTGCTTTATTTTCCACACATTTCTGCTGAATCAATCCTGCTTTGATGCTGTCCATGTCAGTTTAATTTTTCTTTGTTCAGTTTCACCGGTTGCGGATATTGCATCGTCACACAATGCAGCGATCCGTGTTGCTCGATTAAAACCCTGCAATTTACATCAATTATTTCTTTTTCAGGAAAACATTTCCGAAGGATTTTTAGTGCAGCGGCATCCTGCGGAACTCCGTA
>CAZHKI010000485.1:0-2959 GCA_964533365.1 uncultured Maribellus sp.
GACAACAAAAAAATGGAAATTTGAAACCCTGCAGCAACATGTCGGACACCAGCCTGATCAAACAACCCACTCACGTGCGGTGCCGATTTATCAAACCACATCATACGTTTTTAATGATGCGGAACATGCTGCCAACCTCTTCGCACTGAAGGAATTTGGAAATATCTATACCCGGATTATGAACCCGACATCCGATGTTTTTGAACAGCGGATTGCCGCGCTGGAAGGCGGAGTTGCCGCGCTGGCAGTTGCTTCGGGTCATGCGGCGCAGTTTTTGGTGTTCAACACTATTTTGTCGTTGGGCGATAATTTTGTTGCCTCGCCTTTTTTATATGGAGGTTCGTACAACCAGTTCAAAGTGTCGTTTAAAAAATTGGGGATTGAAACACGTTTTGCTGAAAACCTGGAAGTCTCGTCTTTCGAAAAACTAATCGACGAGAAAACCAAAGCCATTTACCTGGAAACCATCGGGAACCCGGGATTTAATATTCCTGATTTTGAAGCCTTTGGCGATCTGGCCAAAAAATACGACATCCCGCTGATTGTTGACAATACGTTTGCCGGCGGCGGTTATCTTTTCAGGCCAATCGATTACGGTGCCAGCATCGTGGTTGAATCGGCCACCAAATGGATTGGCGGACACGGAACCAGTATTGGCGGCGTGATTGTGGATGCCGGGACCTACAACTGGGGTAATGGTAAATTTCCCGGATTCACCGAACCTTCAGAAGGTTATCACGGATTGAAATACTGGGATGTTTTCAATTTCGGCAGCCCGTTCGGAAATATCGGGTTCATCATAAAAGCCCGCGTCGAAGGATTGCGCGATTTTGGACCGGCCATCAGCCCGTTCAATTCCTTTTTACTGTTGCAGGGGCTCGAAACGTTGTCGCTGCGCATGGAACGCCACGTTTCAAACACGCTGGCGCTGGCCCGCTGGCTGGAAAATCATCCGAAAGTGGAAAGTGTAAATTATCCCGGATTGGAAAGCAGCCCGTCGTATAAAAATGTAAAAAAATATTTGCCCAGGGGCGCCGGCGGCGTATTGTCGTTCAACGTGAAAGGCACCAAGGAAACGGCCAATCAGGTGGTGAATAGCCTTCAACTGGTAAGTCATCTGGCTAACGTGGGCGATTCAAAAACGCTGATTATCCAGCCGGCGGCAACAACCCACCAGCAGTTACCCGAAAAAGCGCAGGTTGCTGCCGGGGTTTACCCCACCTTGCTGCGCGTGAGCGTTGGACTGGAACATATCGACGACATTATTGCCGATTTTGAACAGGCCCTTGACAAAATTTGAAAACTTCTTTAATTTTCCTTCGGGAGATAGAACGGAAAAGTATGATTAAAATGATTAAAAACGCATGTCCCGCGGTTTTCCCAAGCTTCCCCTTCGGGGGAGGCAGGGAAGGGGCTTTATCTTATGCCACTAAATATTCCCGATAATTTACCAGCTGTAAAAATTCTCGAAGAGGAGAATATTTTTGTGATGAACGAGTCACGTGCATCGCATCAGGATATCCGTCCCCTTAAAATTATCATCCTTAACCTGATGCCGTTGAAAATTACAACCGAAACCGATTTGTTGCGGTTGCTTTCGAATTCGCCCCTCCAAATCGAAATCGATTTTTTGAAAATCAAAGGTCATACACCGAAGAATACCCCGTCGGAACACATGAAAACTTTTTACCGCGATTTCAGCGAACTAAACGGAAGAAAATACGACGGGATGATCATCACCGGCGCTCCTGTTGAACAACTGCCATTCGAAGAAGTTACTTACTGGGAAGAGATGAAAGAAATTCTGGACTGGGCTCAGCACCATGTTACTTCCACGTTGTTTATTTGCTGGGCGGCACAAGCCGGTCTGTACCATTATTATGGAATTCCCAAATACCCGCTTGACAAAAAGATGTTTGGGGTATTCAGGCATACTTTTTCCAACGAAAAGCTGCCCATTTTCCGCGGGTTCGACGATGAATTTTATATTCCACATTCGCGGCACACCGAAATCAGGGCCGGGGATGTGGAAAAAGTGGACGCTCTTCAGATGATTGCCTCTTCTGAAATTGCCGGGGTTACCATTGTCAAAGCAAAAAATGGGCGGCAACTGTTTATTACCGGTCATGCCGAATATTCACGTTACACTCTTGATTCGGAATACCGCCGCGATTTGGACAAAAAACTGCCCATCGAAATTCCGCAGAATTATTACCCGGAAGACAACCCGCAAAATATTCCGCTGATGCGCTGGCGATCGACGGCCAACCTATTCTTTTCCAACTGGTTGAATTACTATGTTTACCAGGAAACACCCTATAATCTGGATGAGATACAGTAACCATATATGGCAGTTTCTCTTTTTTTGTCGCCCAACTGCTTCGGAAAATCCGGGTTTAAAACGTAATTTTGATAAAAAAATGAAAGCATGAAACTCATCCCGATTAAATCGGGATGAGTTTCATCGGGTGAGAAAGTTAAACAATGAGAGAATGTATAACCGCCAACCAATCAGTAACTTTAAAATATTGTACAGATGAAACGAATAGCAGTTGTGTTAGCCGGTTGCGGCGTTTTCGATGGCGCCGAAATTCATGAAGCCACGTTGACTTTGTTAGCCATTTCGAGGCAGGGGGCCCGCTACCAGTGTTTTGCCCCCGATGTGAACCAGGCACATGTGGTGAACCATTTAACCGGAGAGGAAATGGCCGAAACCCGGAACGTTTTGGTGGAATCGGCCCGAATCGCACGCGGAAACATTCAACCCTTAGCGGAATACAAGGCCAACGATTTTGACGCTATCCTTTTTCCGGGTGGGTTTGGCGTGGCCAAAAATCTTTGCAGTTTTGCTTTCGACGGGGTGGACTGTTCTGTCAATCCCGATGTGGAATATGCCATCCGCAGTACCATTGTGGCTGAAAAACCAGTGGGTGCGCTTTGCATTTCCCCGGTGTTAATC
>CAZHKI010000486.1:0-2954 GCA_964533365.1 uncultured Maribellus sp.
AAAATATCTTCAAGATAATTCCATTGGCGGACAATGGAATTCACCGGAAAATTCCTTATTTGAAAAATTTCAGCCAGCGTACCGAAAGCTGCTTCTGCATTTGCCCGACAAGCTCCGGCAACATTTGACTGAATATTTCCCACCATTATTTCAGTATTGTCGCGGCTGAAAACGGTGGCTGACCCATTTTCATGACGGATAAATTCCGGTTTCCAGAGGTTGAAATCGTAAAAAAATGCTTCAACAATAATTTCACAGGTCAGTGGTGGTTGTGCAATAAATCCCAGCACTAGCGGTTTGGAAAAAATACGGGTTACCTCTTCATTGATTTTTTGCTGGATGATTTTATAGGCATCGCCCGAAACAGCGTCGATAAAGAAATTGAGTTTAAAAATCTTTTTACCTGAGTTAATTTGCCGCAATTGCAGCAAACAGCTTTGAAACTGCGCATCCCACGATACACAGCCGGATTCAGGTTTAATATAAATTCGGTCGCCGTTTAAAAAATACATAGTGTTCCTTTTCAAGAAGGATTACAAAGATGATGGAATTTCATAAAAAACCAAATGATAAAAAACAAAATGCAGGAATCAATAACTTCCTTCGGCTTTTGCCCCGTTCAAAACGGCTTCGGTAGATCCCACCCCGAGCCGGTCGGCGCCCTGTTCGAGAAAGGCTACGGCTTCATCCCACGAGCGGATGCCACCCGAAGCTTTGATTTTCATTTTTCCTCCCACGGTTATTACCATCACATCAATTTGTTCGGTTTTGGCCCCGCCCGGACCAAAACCGGTGGATGTTTTTACAAAATCGGCGCCTGCTTCCATCGAAAGTTCGCAGGCTTTGGCCACCTGTTCAAGGGTTAAAAAACCACTTTCCTGAATCACTTTTACCGGAATTTCGTGTGCGTGGGCCACATCGACCACTGCTTTAATATCGTTGACAACGTATTCAAAATCGTCCGACAGGAATTTGCCAATGTTCATTACCATGTCGATTTCGTCAACGCCGTCGGCAATGGCCTGCCGGGCCTGAAATGCTTTCACCGGCGTGGCATCGGCGCCATGCGGAAAGCTCAGCACACACGATACTTTTATCCCGCTCCCTTTGAGCAATCCAGCCGCTTGTTTTATATCACACGGTTTCACACACATGCTGAACACCTGGTTCTCAATACACATCCGGGCGTGTTTTGCCAAATCGGCATCGGTAAATTCAGGTTTCAGCACTGCGTGGTCGATGGTTTTTGCCACTTGTTGTTTTGTGTACATGATTTTCCTTTATTAATCTTCCATTTCTTTCAATATCTGTTCCACCTGTTCGTTGGTGCTGTGCAGTTTCTCCTTGCACAATTTCAGCAAAAAAGCAACACGTTTTACTTTTTCGGCCAGGTCGTCCACATCGGGTTCTTCGTTTTCAATGTTGTCGAGAATTTCTTCCACTTCGGCCATTGCTTCGTTGTACGTAATTTTTTTTGTAACCATACTATTGTTTTTTTGTGATTTTACTTTCTGTTTTTCCGTCGGCGAAGCGGGTTTCGATGGTTTCTCCCACCGCCAGATCGTTAACCGACTTAACAATTTGCCCCTCTTTAAGGGTGAGGGTGTATCCTCGTTTCAGCACATTTTCGGGACGAAGCAGCCGCATGGCATTTTCGTTCAGCCGGAGCCGCTCCCCTTCTTTCGTCAGTTTTCTTATGGTTCGATTTCTCATAGCAGTTTCCCGGTTCGACAGACCAGCTTTTTCTTTCAGCAGAATTTCGCCGGTCAGCCTTTTCAGATTACTCATTTTCCGATCGATGTGATTGGCCATTTCCACTTTCCAGAGCGACAAAACCGACTCCAGCTTGTTTTTCATTGTTACCAGTTCATAATTTTTCTGATAGGAAAACCGGTTGATTTTTTGTTGCAACGAATTTCCTTTCCGGATGAGTTGGGTGTTCTTTTCCCGAATGAACCCGGATAATACAGTATTCAACGTTTCGGCACATTCTCCAATCCGATCGTTTTGTTCTTCAATGATCTCGCGGGTCAATCGGATAATTTCGTTTTCTAATTCCAGAAGTCGTTCGTAATAACGTTCCACGCCGGCGATAAAAAATCCGGCCACGGCAGTTGGGGTTTTCAGCCGGGTGTGCGCCACCAGGTCGATTATGGTGTCGTCTTTTTCGTGGCCAATGCCGGTAATCACTGGCAACGGAAACTGGGTAATGTTGAAAGCCAGTTCGTAGTTATCAAAACAACTCAGATCGGCCGTGGCTCCCCCGCCCCGAATAATGGCCACGGCATCGAAAAAATCGTCGTACCGAAAAATTTTTTCCAGGGCGCCGATGATAGAAGGCACTGCTTCGGAGCCTTGCATGGTTGCTTCAAACAGATGGGTGTAAAAATGAAATCCATGTTCATTGTTTTCGAGGTGGCTCATAAAATCCTGGTATCCTGCTGCTGTTTTTGACGATATGACTGCAATTTTCTGAGGAACCAGCGGAAGCGGCAAATCCCGGTTCATATCGAAAACGCCGTCGGTATGCAACCGGGCAATTATTTCATTTCGCTGCAATGTCAAATCGCCCACCGTGTAAACCGGATCAATATCTTTGATGTTCAGGCTCAGTCCGTAGGCCGGATGATATTCAATACCGGCCTGTACAAGAATCTTAATTCCATGGGTAAACATCCTGCCGGTGGTGCTTTCAAAATAGGGTTTCAACATGCGGTAGGTGTACGACCAGATGGTGGCCCGTGAACGAGCTATTATTTCACTTCCTTCTTTTTCAATCAGTTCGAGATAACAATGCCCGCTACGGTTTTCCTTAAGTTCACTGATTTCGGCCACAACCCAGACTGCTGACGGAAATGTTTCGAGCAATGCTTCCCTAATCCGCTCATTCAGTTCAAACAGCGTGTATTTTTGCTCCATTCCGTTAAAAGGCTTTACTGATTTTAAAAGATTCT
>CAZHKI010000487.1:0-2947 GCA_964533365.1 uncultured Maribellus sp.
GATTATTTTAGCGTTCAAACTGTTTGGGAAATGGGGATTGATCATGTGGCTCCCTGTTTCGGTTATTGTGGCGAATATCCAGGTAGTACAAACCATTGAACTGTTTGGTTTTGTGGCAACGCTGGGGAATGTGGTTTATGCAACCTCCTTTCTGATTACCGATATTCTTTCGGAAGTTTATGGGAAAAAAGAAGCCCGGAAAGCGGTTTGGATTGGTTTCTTCAGCCTGATTTCGATGACGTTGCTGATGAACCTTGTGCTTTTTTACCAACCGCTGGAAGGCGACGAATTTGCACAAAAAACCCGTGAGGCAACTTCATTGATTTTTCAGTTGATGCCACGGATTGCCATTGCCAGCCTGACTGCGTACCTGCTCTCGCAACGCCACGATGTGTGGGCTTTCCACCTGTGGAAAAGCCGGTTCCCCGAACACCGGCACCTTTGGATCCGCAACAACCTGAGCACCATGGTCTCACAATTGATCGACAGCGCCGTTTTTGTGTTGATTGCCTTTTACGGTGTTTTCGAAACGGCCATCCTTTTCGAGGTTTTCCTCACCACCTATTTACTGAAATGGATGGTTGCCGCTGCCGATACGCCGTTTGTTTACTGGGCCAAACGAATTCACAAAAAAGGCGTGTTTTGGGTAAACTAACTTCCGTTGAAGGATAAAATTTATTGCACCGGGTTCCCGTCCTGCTTTTTCAGGTTTTCTTCAAACAGGCGAAAAATACGTTTGTATTCGTCTGTCCAGCTCGAAGGTTCGGTAAAGCCGTGCGATTCCACCGGATAAACAGCCAGTTCCCAGTTATCCTTACCCAACTCAATGAGCCGCTGGGTAAGCCGGACAATATCCTGAAACTGAACATTGTCGTCAACCATGCCGTGGCACATCAGCAACGCGCCTTGTAATCCGTCAGCAAAATAAATGGGCGAACTGCGCACATACGCCAGGCTGTCTTCCACCGGAGTATTTAAAATGTTTGCTGTGTAGCCGTGGTTGTAATGTGCCCAGTCGGTTACCGAGCGCAAGGCTGCGCCGGCAGTAAAAACATCCGGTTCGTTAAACATGGCCATCAGGGTGATAAAACCACCGTATGACCCACCATACAACCCAATTTTTGAGGGAGAAACATCATATTTCTCAACCAGCATTTTTGCCCCGTCCACGTGGTCCGACAAATCTTTTCCTCCCATGTGACGGTAAATCCCGGTACGCCAGTCGCGGCCATAACCTGCGCTGCCACGGTAATCCATATCCAAAACCGTGTAACCTTTATCAACCAGTAAATTGTGGAACATGTATTCGCGGAAATAACTGCTCCATCCTTTATGGGCGTTCTGGAGATAACCGGCGCCGTGAACAAAAATAACTGCCGGGCTCTGCTTTTCTGGCTTTGCCGGACGGTACAGCCGGGCATAAACCTCGGCTCCGTCGGAAGCCTGAAATGTTATAAATTCAGGAACGCGCCAGGGGTATTTTTCAAATTCAGCGGTCGTCGAATGGGTAACACGAACAGCTTCAGCGCCAGGCTTATTTTCCTGAATGTACAATTCTTCCGGCTGATTGGCATATGAATACCGGATAGCCAGATATTTTTCATCGGGCGAAAGGGTAACTTCATTGGTCCCTTCTTTCGCGGTAATTTGCGTGAGTTCGCCTCCCCACACCGGCATCCGGTAAAAATGTTTTACCCCGGGATGAACTTTGTTGGCAGTGAAAAAGAAGAATTTTTTATCCCTCGAAAGAAAAGCTTCCGACACCTCAAACTTACCGGCAGTGAGCGCTTTCTTTTCGCGGGTTTCGGTATTGACAGCATATAAATGGGAATACCCTGTTTCTTCGGAATGAAACCAGACAGATTTTCCGTCGGGCATCCATCCGAGGTCGCCTGTTGAATAACCCCAGCCGCCAATTCCCGGGCCGCCAATCCAGGCTTCGTCGCGCTGGCGATCAAGCAAATCCAGATTCCCGGTTGACGGATCGAGCAACAAAATCCAGCGATCTTTATTATCGCGCGACAAGGCAACCACAACAGCCACATCGCGGGTTTCGTTCCACACTGGCCCGGCCAGGTTGATTTCACGTGGACTGATTTTGGTAGTGTCTTCTGGTATCCGTCCGGGATAATCTTTCAGGTAATCCGGCAGATCTTTTAACCCGGGAATGTTACCAGTTTTAATTTTTATAGTTTTATTGTTCTCCGTGTCGAAAATACCCATTTCAATTTTCGATTGTGTACTGCCTACTTTGGTGCGCCCATCGCGGTTTTCAGTATAGCCCGATTCAGTTACAAAGTGTGTAACCGAAGTGGTTTTAACCGCCTGCGGCGATTGAAACATGGAATATACAACATACTTCCCGGTTGGGCTCAACGAAATATTGGACAAACGGTTCTTCCCGGTGTAAATTTTCTCCGGTTGTGGCGCCTCCTCTTCTTTCTGCCGTTTTTCGAGGGCTTTGTTTTGTGCTTCCTTTTCTTTCAGCACTTCAAAAAGTTCTTTTTGCTGATCTTCCAGCCATTTGTCCTGTCGCTGGCTTTGCTTTTCGGGGCGATCCTCGCCGGAAACAAAGTTGGTAACCTGCCTGATTGTGCCGGTTTCGGGGTTTAACAGAAATAAATTCTGGTCGAGTTGAAACGAAATGTGCGAATCGTTTAATGCAAATTGCGGCGACGAAACCCGTTGCAGCCAGTCGGTAAGTTGTTTTTCCGTTCCTTTTTTCAGATCAGTTAAAAAAAGATTTCCGTTTCGGATAAATACTTTCCGGGTTTTTGCTGAATTGTATGCCGAAAACCAGCCGGGAAGTTTCGCTTTTTCTTCCGGCAAAACTTTTTCATTTTTTTTGTCTTTAAGCGAATGATGATACAGCGAAGCCAGTGTATCCTGTTCCTGATTCCATTCGAAATACACTTTGCTGCTGTTATCGTCCCACGAAACCCGGTCG
>CAZHKI010000488.1:0-2936 GCA_964533365.1 uncultured Maribellus sp.
ACTGCCCAAAGGCATCAACCACCGGATTTTCAACCGCCGGGAACGGCGTGGGTTCTTCGCTGGTAAGATATACCGCAGCGATTTCAAAACCGGGTGTAAAATGCGGTTCCTGCCACGGGCCAAAGCGGATAACCACTTTCGATGTCTCTTCCGGTTTCATCCGGTTCCCTAAAACCGTTCCTTTCAGTTGCCGTGGAAAACGGCGCATAAAAATTTCCTGCCCGTCGAGGTGTTGCAGCGGGAAAACCATCCTGGTTTTTAGTTTTGGCAGGATGCCAATTTTGGCCGACATCCGCGGCGTTTCCTTTTCATCCCCGGCCACATCGCCACTCTGGGCCACAATGCTTTCCGCGCTTTTTTCATTCCGGTAGAATTCAACATTCAATACTGCGCTGAAATCGTTGTCGTGCCATATTTCACAAACCAGATATTTGGCATTGCTCCAAAGTTCAGGATTTGAACCTTCCCAAACCGTGAGGCTCTGGTTTTTTGAGGTTGGTATGATTTTTAAAACATCATTTTGAATTGTACTGATTTCGGGATTTTTTTGCTGAATGTTTTTCAGATCGAAATAATCCGGATTTTTAACTGTACACGAAACAGTAAATAAAACTGCTAAAAGTAGGAGAAGTGGTTTCATAGTAGTCGGTTTAGAATTTGGTTTAAAGATAACGAAAAACAGAATCTAAAAAGTCACTTTCTATTTCTGCACTATCCAATACTTGCCCTCTTCATGGATTCTTTTTAGTGATTTTAATTTACAATGAGTTGCTCAAAGATTCTAATTTCATTTTTGATATTAATCCCGTCAGGGATTTTATATGGGTAGCACGTCAAAACATTAAAAGGTTCCGTCCCGGATGGGACGGAATAGCTATCTGCCATTGATTTTTTCTACCCATATCCAGTGCCTGACGGCACTTTTTAGTCTGATTCGGTGTATTCAACAGGTTTGAAAATGTATCTTTCATCGAATGGCACCTCAAATTTTTCAAGAAATTCAAGATATTCTTCTGTAAATGATTTTTTGCGATGATGAATCTCCTGTTTTTTGAATGATACAATACCGGTCCTGAACTGAAAACACGGTTTGAATATGGATTTGAGTATTGGTATTCGCCATGGTCATTGAATTTTAAAGGTTTACAAAACGTAAAGTACAAAAATCCTGTTTAGCAAACTATCTCAATCCAATTTCAAAAAATAAAAAGAAGAGAGCAGATAAGCAAAAACGCGGAGCCGCAAAGAAAAACCCTGCGACCCCGCGTCTCTGCGGTGAATATGATTTTATAATTTTTGTTTTGCCAGTTCCTCCGGTTTTTCACCGGCGGCCATGGCTTTCATGCGGAACGAATAGCTGTATTCTTTTCCGGTGAGGCGGTACTGTTCGTGGGTCCATGCGCCCCAACTGTTGTCGCCGCCCACGCCCATTTGTTTGTAATCGATATTCACCGAAGTCAAATCGCGTGGTTTTACGTCGTTGATGTGGCGGTTAACCACCACTGCGCCTTCAATCTGGCGTCCGTCGGTGCGTTCCATCGATTCGAAATCTTCCGGCAGGTTGTGGTGTGCGCTCACTTCGAGCAGCGGCATTCCGGCAAAGAACAACCCGTTACCGGCCTGGTCGGTGATGGCCACCCAGCGGACGTCGGTTTTGTTCCCGTTTTCCTGCGGGCGCAGATAAGCCCAGTACTGATCGGCCACACTTCCCTTATACAGCCCCACAAAAGCGCTGGTTTTCCTGTCTGCATACGATTCGTGCGGGCCGCGGCCTAACCAGGCCATCTGGTCAAACTGGCGCGGCATAATCAGGTTCATCCCCATTCGTACAATTTCGGGCAATTCGTTTTTAGTCATTTTAAAATGATTTTCGACGATAACATCGCCCGAGCCAAACACTGTATAGATGGTGTTGTATTTTGCAATAGACTCGCCGGATTCGTTGACCAGGTTGAAATCGAACGTTACTTCCACATTATTTTGCGGAGTGGCTGTAGTTGTGATTTTCCGGTTTTTTCCGGATTCCTGCCAGCGGTTGCTTTTGCTGACATTTACCGAAGCCACCTGCCGGGTTTTACCGGCTTCGCGCCAAACACGGCTGCGGATATGCAGGTTGTTGCCAAAGTCGTTATCGATGGGGGCGCGCCAGAAGTTTGGCACCGGCCCGCTTTGGATCATCTCGGTTTCGCCTCTTTTGAAACTGGATATTACCCCGACAGCCTTGTCGAAAGTAATGGCGAAATTTTCGCCGGAAATTACTACCGATTGTTCGGTTTCGTTGGTTGTCAATGCTGGGAGGCTGGACAGGTTCATTTTTTCAACCGGAATAAATACAGGAAGCTGGAACTGTTCGGCAGCAAGTTCGGTACCGGCTTCCAGAAGGCTCCAGTTTTCTTTCAGCATGGCTTTCAGGTTCAGGAAATATTCAACGCCTGGTTTTGGATCGATGGTAAGATCGATGGTGACATTTTCCGATTCACCCGGAGCCAGATTTAAATCATTCAGTTTACCATTGTCGATGATTATCCCGTCGCCAACAACTTCCCAAACAAAATCGAATTGGGAAAGATTTAAAAAGGCGTATTTATTTTTGATGGAGATGGTGGCGTTGCTTAAATCGACAGGGGCAAACCCGATGTACTGGTAAACTTTTTTTACTTCGAGCAGATGAGGTTTCACAACGCGGTCGGGATTAACCAGTCCGTTGTTGCAGAAATTTCCGTCGGAAGGGACGGTGTCGGGGCCAAAGTCGCCGCCGTAGGCCCAGTATTCTTCGCCGGCTTCGTTTTTGGTCCAGATTCCCTGGTCAACCCAGTCCCAGATAAATCCACCCTGCAGTACCGGATATTTTTCAATTACATCCCAGTAATCCTGCAGATTACCAACACTGTTTCCCATAGCATGCGCATATTCGCACTGGATTAGCGGTTTGTCGG
>CAZHKI010000489.1:0-2934 GCA_964533365.1 uncultured Maribellus sp.
AGGTGCTGCAATCGCTGACAAAAAGATCATCGAAATTGCCACCACCGAAATGACCATGATTGCCGGCCAGAAAGCCGTACAAACCATGTCGAAAAAGGACATTTCCAATTTCAAACTGAGGAAAAAAATGCCCATTGGCGTGCGCGTTACTTTGCGTCGCGACCAAATGTATGAATTTCTTGACCGTCTGATTTCAGTGGCATTGCCCCGTATCCGCGACTTCCGTGGAATTGAAAGCAAAATGGACGGCCGTGGAAACTATACACTCGGCGTACCCGAACAAATCGTGTTCCCTGAAATTGTTCTCGATAAAGTGAACAAAATTAACGGGATGAACATAACCTTTGTCACTTCTGCCAAAACCGACGAAGAAGGTTTTGCTTTGCTGAAAGAATTAGGTTTACCATTTAAAAACGTAAAAAAGAACTAAGTATGGCTAAAGAATCAATGATAGCCCGCGAGGTAAAGCGCGCCAAATTAGTTGAGAAATATGCCGAAAAAAGAGCCAGACTGAAAGAAGAAGGCGACTGGGTTGGTTTGCAGAAGTTACCAAAAAATTCTTCGAAAATTCGTTTGCACAACCGTTGCAAACTTACCGGAAGACCGAAAGGGTATATGCGCCAGTTTGGAATCAGCAGGATCAATTTCCGTGAAATGGCTTCTTCCGGATTAATCCCGGGAGTTAAAAAGGCAAGTTGGTAATTGTTTAAAGAACTTGAAAAAATGAGTAAAGTAACAGATCCAATAGCAGATTATCTGACAAGGGTAAGAAATGCCATCATGGCAAAACATCGCGTGGTTGATATTCCATCTTCAGGAATTAAAAAGGAAATAACCAAACTGCTGAAAGACAAAGGTTATATTCTGAACTACAAATTCGAAGACGAAGTGGGATACCAGGGAAATATCAAAATTGCGCTCAAATATAATCCTGAAACTAAAACTTCAGCCATTAAAGCGTTGGAACGCATCAGCAAACCCGGTTTGCGGCAGTATTGCGACTCAACCAATGTTCCCCGTGTACTGAACGGCTTAGGTATTGCAATCATTTCCACATCAAAGGGAGTCATTACCGATAAGGAAGCCCGGGAACTGAATATTGGCGGCGAAGTCTTATGTTATGTGTATTAATAAGGAGGAACAGTCATGTCAAGAATAGGTAAATTACCCATAGAAATTCCATCAGGAGTGAATGTTGACGTTAACGAAAATAACCTCGTTACCGTGAAAGGCCCTCTTGGTGTGTTAACGCAGCAAATTGATCCTGAAATCAAATTGTCGAGCGAAGGCAACAAGCTTACAATTATCAGGGAAGGCGAAACAAAACGCCATAAATCGTTGCACGGACTGTACCGGTCGCTTGTTAATAACATGGTGATTGGTGTATCCAAAGGATACGAAATCAAAATGGAACTGGTTGGTGTTGGTTACAGGGCCGAAGTTTTACCCGACAACGTGGTTGACCTCGTTCTGGGTTACGCTCACCATACCTACCTGCAACTTCCTGCTGAAGTAAAGGTTGAAGCAACTTCTGATAAACGAAGCAATCCAATCATCACGTTGAAAAGTATCGACAAACAATTGATTGGGCAGGCTGCTGCAAAAATCAGGTCGTTCCGTAAACCAGAACCATACAAAGGTAAAGGGATTAAGTTTGTGGGCGAAGTATTGAGGCGTAAAGCGGGTAAAGCTGCATCCAAATAATTTTTGAAAAATTAAATTATTATGGCATTAACAAAATTAGAAAGGCGCACAAGGATTAAGAATCGTGTCCGCAAAATAGTATCAGGCACAGCCCAATGTCCGCGATTGAGCGTATTCAGAAGCAATACTCAAATTTACGCCCAGCTTATCGACGATTTGCAGGGAGTAACATTGGTTTCTGCATCATCGAAAGTGAAGGATATTGAAAAAGCCGAAGGAACAAAATCGGAAAAAGCAGCTATGGTCGGTAAACTTATCGCCGAAAAAGCCCTGGCTGCCGGTATTACCGATGTTGTTTTCGACAGGGGTGGATATTTATACCATGGAAGAGTAAAACAATTAGCTGACGCTGCCCGCGAAGGTGGCCTTAAATTCTAATACATTATGGCGAAAGATATCAAAAAAGTAAAAACAAGCGACCTCGAACTTAAAGACAGGTTGGTAGCCATTAACCGTGTTACGAAAGTAACCAAAGGTGGGCGGACTTTCAGTTTTTCGGCCATTGTTGTGGTAGGAAATGAGGAAGGAATTGTAGGCTGGGGCCTCGGTAAAGCCAGCGAAGTTACCACCGCCATTGGAAAAGGTGTTGACGCAGCAAAAAAGAACCTGGTGAAAATCCCAGTTATTAACGGAACTATCCCGCACGAACAAACTGCCAAATTTGGCGGGGCAAATGTATTACTGAAACCAGCCACTTCGGGTACCGGGGTGAAAGCAGGGGGTGCTATGCGTGCCGTACTCGAAAGCGTTGGAATTCACGATATTCTGGCCAAATCGAAAGGTTCGTCGAACCCTCATAACCTGGTAAAAGCCACCATGGCTGCGTTGCTCGAGTTAAGGGATGCTTATACTGTAGCTCAACACAGAGGTGTTTCAATGGAAAAAGTTTTTAAAGGATAACACTGCTATGGCTAAAATAAAAATTACACAAATAAAAAGCAGCATCGGTTCAACCAAAAGTCAGAAAGCAACCATGGAAGCCCTTGGGCTGAAAAGGATGCACCAAACGGTGGAACACGACGCTACACCTCAGATTATGGGCATGGTCAATAAAATGAGGCATTTAATTAGTGTTGAAGAAGTTAAATAATATTTCAAATCTCTGAAATGATGAATTTAAGTAACTTACAACCTGCATCAGGTTCTACAAAAAAACCAAAACGAATTGGAAGAGGCCAGGGATCAGGTCATGGTGGAACATCCACACGTGGTCACAAAGGGGCAAAATCC
>CAZHKI010000490.1:0-2930 GCA_964533365.1 uncultured Maribellus sp.
CTTTTAACATGACTTTAATAATTTTGGGCGAATATACAATTTTTGTCTTTTTTGTGAAAAAGATGAATTCAATTAAAATCGAGCCGGTATAAAAACCCTGCTTTCACCCAGCGTCCCGGTTGTGCAACATTTCCAATATCATAATAAGAAACGTCAAACAGATTATTCACCGATAAATACACATTCCATTTTTGCCGGGAATAAACCATTTTTGAATCGAACATCCAAAAGGGGCTGTAGTTTACTTCATTTCCCTGGTTTCCGGAAGAAAACTGAGTGTATGTTCCTTCCCTGTCCTGAAATACAAATTTAAGTTCGAGCGTCAAATTTTTCATAACCGTTTGATTGACAGAGCCAGTAATTTTATTTTTCAGATGATCGAGAACGTAATTTGAAATGATGTTTTCGTTTTGTTTTTCAAGCCGGTTATGAAAAAAACTGATGGATACCCGGTTGGGGAAATGATTTCCAAACTGCTTTTTCAGGTTCATTTCAACCTGCATTTCAGAGCCCAGACTGTTGATCCGGGTCAGGTTTTGCGGTTTCCACAATTCTTCGTGGTGAGTTTTCACCCAGTCGATCATATCTTTTCCCTGCCGGTGAAAAACCACTCCCTGAACCTGTATAAACGAACTGTTCCAACGGAATCCGGCTTCAAGAGCAGCCGATTTTTCGGGTTTCAGTTCCGGGTTTCCAACATTCGTCGGCCCGGTATAATACAAATCAGTAAAAGTAGGCATGCGAAGGGAAGTGTTAAAAGAACCGAAAACCTTAAATTTCTGGGACAACCGGCAACTGGTTTCAATTCCGGGAAATAAATTCCAGCTCAGGTTGCTACCCGAAATCTGATTAACCAGCACTCCGCCTGAAATTATCAAATTCCTATAATAATATACCTGTTCAAGAAAAAATGAAGTGGTATTTCTTGATCTCGAACGGCTATAAAAAGCGTTTTCTCCCGGAACTTTAACCGGTTCTTTCATTTCAATACCCAAAACATTGCTCAGGATATTTTCGGAACGGAACTCAGTTCCAAACGATGTTTTGCCAAATTTCCACTGGAACCATGAATTAACATTTGCACCATAAACATTGGTTTGATGATAATTATGCGTGGTATACCATGCCGGAGGATTTTCCCTGAAAAGTTCGAACCGGTCGAAATGGCGGCGGTAATATACCACAGGGGTCAAGTGAAATTTTCCAGCCGATGCCCATTTCGCGGATGAAAACAACGTTTGGGTGTGTTCGAACTGGTTCGGATATTTTGGGGTATAAAAACTGTTGGCGCCAAATTCTTTGCCGGAATGACCCGCCTGAAATGCAAATTTTCCTTTTTTGGAATCCAGAAAGTTGGAATAATAAAAATTTGACATGCCGAAATCGGTATTATCAATATACCCGTCTGATTTTTTTCGTTCACTTGCAACCAGATGATTCATTTGTCCGGTTTTCCATGCGCCGGAAAGGGTTGAATTGAAATACCCAAAACTTCCGGTTCCAGCCTCCAGGATTATTTGATTAGACTTGGGAACCCGTGTAACAATATTGACAGCCCCCGAAAAAGCGTTCGGTCCGTAAACCCGGGCTGCCGGGCCTTCCAGTATTTCAATCCGTTCAATCTGAGATAAACTAACCGGTAAATTTAAGTTATGGTGACCGGTTTGAGGGTCGGTAATGTTGATGCCGTTCAGAAGGATTAACAATTGGTCGAAAGTGCCGCCGCGGATGCTGATATCGGCCTGTACTCCGTCGGTGCCGCGCTGCCGTACATCCACACCGGCAACGTATTCCAGCAATTCAGCCACACTGTGGGCCGGCGCCGACTCAATTTGATTTCTCTCCACCACGGATACAATCCGTGCCACCTGCGAATACAACGCCGGTGCCCGTTGTGCGCTGACCTCAATCTCATCGAGGTCGTACTGCATTTTAACTTCAGTGGTATCTTTTTCCGTGGCAATCGACACTGCCGGAGCAGAAACAAAATAAACAACTGCCAGAACAGAAATTTTTACTACCCGGTGCATGGTTAAAAACACCGAATAATTTTTCCTGCCCCACTTTCTGAACGTTAAAACCTGTTGCGCTTTTACTTTTTGACTTTTCAAAAACATTCTTTTAATTATCGAGCTGCAAATATACAAATGGAAATTTAACAGAGCTAAAATACAACTTCTGTTTCATTTTCACGTACCAGCCTTAAACAGAACAAAATAGAATTTAGCGAAACAACAAACTTATGAATTTGTTCACAGCAACATCAACATTCTTTATTACAGATAGAAAAAATCGACCATTAAAAGACACAAAAATCTTTTATAATATGAATTGTGAAATTATATTTGTTTAGACAAATTAAAAATAATTACGCCATGACTCAAGTTCAATTTAATAACGCGCTTCTTGAATTAAGAAACAAATTGCATTACTATGCATTAAGTTTAACTTCCGATTCGGAAAGGGCAAACGACCTGGTGCAGGAAACCTTTCTGAAAGCTCTGACGTATCGCGACAAATTCGCTCAAAACACCAATTTCAAAGCCTGGATTTATACCATCATGAAAAATACGTTCATCAACGATTACCGGAGAAATGTAAAAACAAAAAATACATTTGACGCCACAAACAGCGATTTTCACCTGATGTTTTCGAAAGACAAGGCTTACCCTGCACCCGATTCATTTTACAGCACCAAGGAAATCCACAAAAGCATCGATTCGCTTGAGGATGAATATAAAATACCGTTTACTATGTTCCTCGACGGCTACAAATACAAGGAAATTGCCGAAGAACTGGATTTGCCGCTGGGTACTGTAAAAAGCCGCATCTTTTTCACCCGCAAAAAACTGGAAAAAGCACTGAACGATTACTCGAATAATTAACAGCTTCAATAAAAACTCTTTCAAAAAAAAGGTCTTCCAAAAGAA
>CAZHKI010000491.1:0-2636 GCA_964533365.1 uncultured Maribellus sp.
CATTTTGAACTCGCGTTTTACCTGATTTTTATCATCGGTAAAAGTAGCCATTCCCATCACTCCGGTAATTTTAACATTCCGAAAGGATGTAAGTTTATCTGAACCTAAGATTTCACGGGCTTCGTCGAGAGAAAGTCCGAACTTGGTTTCTTCGGTGGCAATATGAAACTGGAGCAGGCAGGGAACCACACGGTTGTTTTTCAGTGCTTCGGCGTTGATTACCCTAAGCAACTTCAACGAATCAACACCGTGAATGAGAGCAACAAACGGGGCGATGAATTTAATTTTATTGGTTTGCGGGTGTCCGATAAAATGCCATTCAATATCTTTAGGTAACTCTTCGTATTTACGAACCAGTTCCTGTACTTTATTTTCGCCAAAAATTTTATGCCCGCTATGGTAAGCTTCCAGAATGTCTTCGGTGGGTTTGGTTTTTGAAACAGCAACAAGTTTTACCTTCCCGGGCAAACTCTTTTTAATTTCAGCAATATTTTTTGCAATGTCCATCTCCATGAATTTAGCGTAAAAATAGAAATTATGCCCGGTTAACCCTTCAAAATGGGTTCATTTTTCGGGGAACATTTTTTTACCTTTGCCGCACATGATACCGGAAGAATTTGTAAAAAGAATGAACATCCTGGGCAAACAGGGGAAACCGTTTGCTTTTGTGGTTGATTTTGAGATGAGAAAACCGCTCCTTTTCGAATCACCTGAAAATACAGAAAAATTGTGGGTTCAAATTCCCGGATTTTCCAATATCCCGGGACACGTACTGAAAAGTAAAAATGTGGAATGGAAAACGGCACCTGTTACTTTCAATAAATACAAAACTGGCTTCGAACTGGTTAAACGCCACATTTTAAATGGCGACACCTACCTGCTGAACTTCACCCAGCCCACTCCCGTTCAAACCAATTGTTCGCTCGAAGAAATTTTCCGGATTAGTTCGGCACGATATAAAATATTGATAAAAGACGAATTTGTTTGTTTTTCACCCGAGCCGTTTATTAAAACTAAAAACGGAAAAATCTTTTCGTTTCCGATGAAAGGCACCATTAATGCGGAAATCGAAAATGCCGAAAACCTGATTCTGAACGACACGAAAGAAATGGCCGAACACAACACCATTGTCGATTTAATCCGAAACGATTTAAGTTTGGTTGCCGAAAATGTCAGGGTCGAAAAATTCCGTTATCTTGAAATGATTCAAACCAACCGGAAAAATCTTTGGCAGGTTAGCTCGCAAATTTCGGGAGAATTGCCCGAAAATTATGCTGAAAAACTGGGCGATATTGTTTTTTCGATGTTGCCGGCAGGTTCCATTTCAGGGGCACCAAAGAAAAAAACGGTTGAAATCATCCGGAAAGCCGAAAATTATGAACGCGGTTATTATACCGGAGTTTTTGGCTATTTCGACGGGAAAAACCTCGATAGTTGTGTTATCATCCGTTACCTTGAAAACCAGAACGGGCAGTTGGTATACAAAAGCGGCGGAGGGATAACGTTTATGAGCGAAGCTGAAAAAGAATACGAAGAAATGTTGAACAAAGTGTATGTACCTGTTTGAAACCATAAAATGCAGTGACGGAATCCTATCGAACCTTGATTTTCACAACGAAAGGTTCAACAAGGCACGGAAAGAACTTTTTGGTATTGCTGATGAAATGGATTTGAAAAAACGGATTGAAATTCATGAAAACTGCAAAACCGGTCTGTTTCGTTGCCGGGTTGTTTATGCTGAAAATATTGAAAAAATTGAATTTCTGCCCCATCAAATCCGAAATATTTCAAGTTTAAAATTGGTTGAAGATAACCTTATCGACTATCACCTGAAATACGCCAACCGCGAAGCGCTGCAAAATTTATTTGAAAAAAGGGAAGACTGCGACGACATTCTGATTATAAAAAACGGTTGTATCACCGACAGTTTTACAGCCAACGTTATTTTTTCTGACGGCAAAAAATGGTGGACACCCGACACTCCGCTCCTGCAAGGCACCCAACGCGCCCGGCTGATCCGCGAAAAAAAAATCAGCGAATGCCGGATTACCGTGGATGATCTTCAAAAATTCCGGTTTGCCGGACTAATTAATGCCATGCAGGATTGGAATGAAATGCCCCGGATTGAAGTCAAAAACATACTTTAAAAAGACGGAATTTAAACCCTGCTGATCAGCATTTTACTGATTAAAAATCAGCCAGATAAACAACCTGTTTCAGCAATAAAAATGACAAAATCCCATCGTCAATCCTGTAATTTTATGGTAAGATAAAAGAATAAGAAAGATGAAAAATGTTACGACTTACAATTATTATGATTGTATAAAGGCAATCTTACCTTCCCACGAATTTGAACTCGTAAAAGATAAACTTCGCAACGTTTCCAATGAACAGTTGGAAGCTTTCTGGAATATTATTGTAGCTGGCTATCCGGTCGATTTTACCCTGGCCAATTACAAGAAACTTTATGCATTTCTGCAGGATAAACCGATGGATTATTCGGAAGCGCTGGTGACGTATGCCACCTACCCGGGGTTGCCCTCCGGAATCTACATCACAAAAACCCAGTGGTTTGAGTTGAACTGAAAGCACTTAAAAAAAAACAGGCTGACCGCGATAAATGGTCAGCCTGTTTT
>CAZHKI010000491.1:2646-2923 GCA_964533365.1 uncultured Maribellus sp.
GAACAGGATTCTGATTAACCTTTCCCGTTTACAATTCCCTCTTTCGTCACTTCCCAGGTATTCCCAGAGCGTAACAAATCATCAACACATGTAATCTTTCGTTTCTGCTGAACCTGTTCGATCTGGGCTTCCACTTCCACATCATAAACAAGCGAAGGCACGCTGCGGATTACGCCAAAAGCAACCGGAAATTCGGGCAGTTGCATATTAATGAGCGACATGTGTACCGAAGGATCCGGTTCATGGGCATCGTGGATAAGGATATCATCGGCAGTAA
>CAZHKI010000492.1:0-951 GCA_964533365.1 uncultured Maribellus sp.
CACAGCCTGCCTTCTTCCATGTAAGCCGAAATTAGCGCCATGGCAGTAAGGGCAGCGGATCCGATGGCAAACCCCTTGCCGGTTGCAGCAGTTGTATTACCCAGCATGTCAAGGGCGTCGGTCCTTTCGCGAACTTCTTTTGGTAGTTCAGCCATTTCAGCGTTTCCGCCGGCATTGTCGGCAATCGGGCCAAATGCATCAGTGGCAAGGGTAATCCCCAGGGTTGAAAGCATACCAACGGCAGCGAATCCAATACCGTAAACCCCCATGGCGAAATGCTGGTTACCACCGGCAGCAAGGAATGCGCCGATAATAGCCAAAACAATGGTTACAACGGGAATCCAGGTAGAATACATCCCAACAGCCAGACCATCGATAATGGTGGTTGCCGGGCCCTGGTTAGCTTGTTTGGCAATCCCTTTGGTTGGTTTATATTCATCGGAAGTAAAATATTCTGTCGCCTGCCCAATGATAACTCCCGAAGCAAGACCGATAACCACAGCCCAAAAAACGCCCCAGGTTACCCAACCCAGATAGGCCAGACCAATCATGGCTACTAAAATCAGAAGTGAACTTCCGCCAGTTCCCAGCAGAAGGGCATTTAACAGGTTTTTCTGAGTGGCCGATTCTTTGGTGCGTACCATATAAATACCAATAATGGAAAGAATAATACCAATGGCAGCCACTAACATGGGCGCAATAACCGCCTTCATTGGATCAATATTTAAATCAGTTAAAGCGATGGCCGGAAGTGCAGCCCCTAAAGCAGCAGTAGCCAGAATAGAACCGGCATACGATTCGTAAAGGTCGGCACCCATACCTGCCACGTCGCCTACATTGTCGCCCACATTATCGGCGATGGTTGCCGGATTACGCGGGTCATCTTCCGGAATACCAGCTTCCACTTTTCCCACGAGGTCGGCGCCCACATCGGCAGCTTTGGTATAAATT
>CAZHKI010000492.1:964-2900 GCA_964533365.1 uncultured Maribellus sp.
CACCCACACGGGCAAACAGAGCCTGAGTAGATGCCCCCATCCCGAAGGTCAGCATCGTAGTGGTAATTTCTATTAATTTCTGATGGTCAGTTGTACCTTCATGAACAAAGGTCAAACCTAAGAAATGAAGCCCGTTCGACATGTGTTCCGGGGTAAAAATAACCGAGTTCAGGATCCAGAACCAGGCAGCAATGTCGAGCAGGGCAAAACCTACCACTACCAGCCCCATGACAGCACCACTGCGGAATGCAACCTGAAGCCCTTTGTTCAGTGACTGCGAAGCGCCATGAGCCGTACGGGCCGAAGCATAAGTTGCCGTTTTCATTCCAAGGAAACCACACAACCCGGAGAAAAATCCCCCGGTTAAAAAGGCAATCGGCACAAAAGGATTTTGCACCCCAAAATAGGCCATAATGGTCAACAATACGACCAAAATAACGAATACAATTCCAACAACTTTGTACTGCCGCTTCAGGTAAGCCATTGCACCTTCCCTAACGTATTGTGCAATTTCTTTCATCCGGTCAGTTCCTTCCGAATTCTTCATCATCGATTTAAAGAATATCCAGGCAAAAACCAAAGCCAGAAGTGAGGCTAATGGAACTAATAAAAAGATGTTACTCATAAGATGATAATTTTATGTAACTGCTGTTACGGTTTAGATTTTTAAATTAAACAGTATTGTAAAAATGATTTCTTATTATTTAAATTTGGTTTTTTAACCATTTTAAAAATAAAAATATTTTCCAGCAAACAAAGATAAATTTTAAAATGAAACCCAAAAGTTTTGATCTTCTGTTTAAAAATAGATTGAAAAAAATTTAATACTCCTGGTAACAATCTGATCCGTGATTTGACAGTTGATGTTTCAAAATGACAAATCAGAAATGGATATTACCGGCAATAAATCAATGCTTTTCCTACTTTCCCGTTCATATTGACAGAAAGTGACTGACTAAATTCAACATGCCTGACGAATCCGGTTTCCTTAACCAGCCTCTGGTCATTTAACATTTCCATTTTCAACATTGATTTTCCCGAATTGTGATGAACGGAAAAATATCCGACATTCATGGATGTTACATTATGAAAAAAGTGGGAACCCAAGGAGGCATCAAGCGGGAAACCAGGCAAGCCCATTTCTATGATAACACGGGCCTTCGATATGTTTGCCCACTGAACTGGTATTCCGGTGTACGGATCGCGCGACCCCCACCGCCCTGGCCCAATCAAAATATAATCTTTACCAAGGGCTTCCATTTCGCGGTTCATCTGGCTTATTTCCTGAGCCATCTGCCGGGTTTTCATTTTATCGAATTTTTCAGGGTTGACATAAATCACATCGCGGATGGTTTCGATAATTCCATTGCCCATCCCATGTTCGGTGTACATAAAAACAGAATTGCCATCAATGTTTTCCAGATCAACGTCAACCTGTTCTTCTACCCGGATTAACGGTTTGATTTGCAGAAGATAAAATGTTGGCAACCCGTTTTCGGCAGGTTCCAAATCCACGGCATATTCAATCTCAACGGGCGATCCCATAGCCTCCTTAAACAACTGGAGTAAAACATGCAATGTGTCGGCCAACGGGATATGATTGTGTTTCAGAACATTGGCAAAATCGATCACCCGCGGGCCCTTCGCCTGTATTCCCGGAACCAGTTCGTCGTTCTCCATCAAATATGTCGAAGCCAGATGCTCCAATGTCCCATCTGATTCTGCATCTTTTATCCGGTATTTTTTTATGGCTGCATTTTCGCCATCGGCTACCAAATCGAATTCGGTTTTGGTCAGATCAATAGCATAAAAATTTTTTTGCGTATCCCTTACCTGATCTTTAACTGTGGTGGTGTTGATTCTGGAATAATGGGGACAAAAACGAAATGCGTTTTCTCCACCCGCTACGTACATTCCCAACCCAATGGCTGCAACC
>CAZHKI010000493.1:0-2899 GCA_964533365.1 uncultured Maribellus sp.
ATTTTGTTCCCAGACTCCAATTTTTTCCAGGCCGGTTTCTTCAATAAGGTCGATAGCTGCGCCAAAAGCAATCACGCTGGTAATATTGGGTGTCCCTGCCTCAAATTTATAGGGTATTTCATTGAACGTTGTTTTTTCGAACGATACTTCCGAAATCATTTCGCCGCCGCCCTGGTAAGGAGGCATTTCGCTGAGCCACTTTTTTTTGCCGTAGAGAATACCCACGCCGTTGGGTCCGTACATTTTATGAGCTGAAAAAGTATAAAAATCGGCATCCAGTTTTTGTACGTTCACAGGAATATGCTGAACCGCCTGCGCCCCGTCAATTAATACCGGGATGTTCTGTTGATGTGCAATTTCAATAATTTTTTCAACCGGGTTGATGGTTCCCAAAACATTGGAGACATGGGCAACAGCAACCAGTTTTGTTTTTGGGCTGATGAGGTTTTGAAAAACTTTAAGGTCAATTTCTCCGGAATCGGTAAACGGGAGTTTTACGATTTTTGCATTTTTTCGTCCTGCAACCAGCTGCCACGGCACAATATTGGAGTGGTGTTCCATTTCGGAAACGATAATTTCGTCGCCTTCCCTCAGGTATTTTTCTCCAAACGAATGGGCCACTAAATTTATACTTTCAGTTGCCCCTTTTGTGAAAATAATTTCTTCCTTCGATTTGGCATGAATAAAATGCTGTACTTTGAAACGAACCGATTCGAATTCAACGGTGGCTTTGTCGGCCATGAAATGAGCCGCCCGGTGAATGTTTCCGTAGAAGTCGTTGTGCAATTCTTCTTCCCGCATTAACACCTGGAAAGGTTTTTGTGCCGATGCAGCGCTGTCTAAATAAACCAGCGGGTGGTTATAAATTTTTTGTTTCAGTACCGGAAACCAGCTCCTTATTTTTTGAATATCGTAGTTCATGTTATTGTTGAAATGGCGAACTGAAGCCGCTTTTACAGTGAGTAAACTGCGGTTAAAGATATGATTTTAACCAAGAAATTGTATTTTTTGAGCAAGCAACTTAATGTTGTCAGCTGAATTTGCTTTAGTTTAACACTCGCAATTGTAAGCGCACTCGTGGCAACGGGCTACTTCGCCGTTCAACCGTTTTTCAACCAGTTCGTCAATTCGTTCACGCAGCGCTTCAATTTTAATTTCCTGAACCACTTCGTGTGCAAAAGCATTCATCATCATCAACCGGGCTTTGCTTTCTTCAATGCCTCGGGCGCGCAGGTAAAAAAGCGCTTCCTCGTCAATCTGGCCAACCGTGGCACCGTGACTGCATTTTACATCATCGGCATCGATAATCAGTTGAGGTTTGGTTTGCATGGTGGCATTGTCGGTAAGCAGCAGATTGTTGTTCCTCTGGAATGCGTTGGTTTTCTGTGCGTCGCGCATGACATGAATCCTTCCCGAAAATGCCCCTGTGGCAAAGTTATCGAGTACATTTTTATAAAGCTGATTACTCTGGCAATGGGGTTTGGCATGAATGACCTGGGTGAAATTATCGATGTGTTGTTTACGGTCCATAAAAGCCATACCAAACAGGTTTGCTTCTGCATTTTCGCCGTTCAGTGTAATTTTCAGGTTGTTGCGGATCAATCCGCCAT
The DNA here is from genome assembly GCA_964533365.1 of uncultured Maribellus sp. Lineage (GTDB taxonomy): Bacteria > Bacteroidota > Bacteroidia > Bacteroidales > Prolixibacteraceae > Draconibacterium. The sequence goes on from CAZHKI010000493.1 coordinate 1,611, forward strand.
GAAGCGATGCCGTGTGTGCCGTAACTTTTGAGTCTTTTCCCTGCTGAATAAAAATGGAATTCAGCGAAGTGGAATCGTTATGCTGATTCTGTAAGGTATAATAATCCAGGTTTGCATTGGCGCCAACAAAAATTTCGGTTACCGAATTGCTGAGGTATTTTTTCAGGTTCAGCGTATGGTCGCATAACACCAGTTGTACACTTGCACCTTCTTCAACAATAACAAGGTTTCGCTGGGTTGTGTAGGTATTTGTTTCCGACTGCAAAAGGTTAATCAGCTGGATTGGTTTCCCAATCTCTGTGTTTTTTGGTATGAAAAGGAAATATCCGTCTTTTGCGAAAGCTGTGTTTAATGCAACCAGCGGATCTTCGTCGGTCTTGGCAAGTTTCGCGTAATATTTTTCAACCAGTTCCGGGGTATTCCGGGCAGCTTCTTCAAGACTGCACAATACAACTCCCCCGGGAAAACCTTCGGGTTTTTTGTTTTTTGAATAATACCAGCCATTTATAGTTAAAACAAGGTGCGTTTCCAACTGAGGTACATCGCAGCGAAATACTGTATTCAAATCGGTTTCCACTTTTTCAGGTTGATGAACAAATTTGAATTCAGGTAGAAATTGCGGCTGCAGGTTGGTGTATTTGTAATTTTCGTTTTTGCGGGTAGGGATTCCCTGAAGTACAAAATCCTGAAGGGCTTTGTTTCGCTGGGCGTTTAGCGTTGCAGGCGAACCGTCAAAAAGCTGTTCCTTTACTTCGTTGTAATGGGCCGTATATCGTAGCGATAAATCCGCTTTTTCAACTAATACACTCATTTTAATTTCCGTTTTCCTTTTTAATCCAGTCGTAGCCTTTTTCTTCCAGTTCCAAAGCCAGTTCCTTCCCGGCCGATTTTACAATTTTTCCCTGGTAAAGGACGTGAACGTAATCGGGGACAATATAGTCCAGCAAGCGCTGGTAGTGGGTAATTACAATGGTCGCATTTTCAGGAGTGCGCAATGCGTTAACACCGTGAGCTACCGTTTTTAAAGCGTCGATATCGAGGCCCGAATCGGTTTCGTCGAGAATGGCTAATTTGGGTTCCAGTAAGGCCATCTGGAAAATTTCGTTCTTTTTCTTTTCCCCGCCTGAAAAACCTTCGTTTACCGAGCGGTTGGTCAGTTTGGTGTGCATATCTACCAAATCCATTTTTTCACGCATCAGTTTCAGGAATTCCCCCGCGGTGAGTTCTTTTTCACCCCTGTATTTGCGGTGTTCGTTCACCGACGTTTTCAGAAAATTGACCATGGGAAC
>CAZHKI010000494.1:0-664 GCA_964533365.1 uncultured Maribellus sp.
CCGCCAATCTCGGCGCCCGACGTGCCAATGTTGATATTGGCAATCCCGCAGTCGGAACCTTCGTGCGACAGAAATTTTTCGGTTTCCTGGATATTGGTGGAAAACATGGCCGACGACAATCCCTGCGGGACATCGTTGTGCAGCCGGATAGCTTCCTCCAACCCGGAATAGCGGATCATGTACAAAATGGGGGCGAATGTTTCCTGCTGAACGATATCGAAATGATTTTCTACTTCGGCAATACAGGGCGAGACGTACGTGCCGGTTTTGAAATTTTCTCCTTGTAGCACCTCGCCGCCGGTAATGATTTTTCCACCTTCGGTTTTTATCTTTTCGATGGCGTCAACAAAATCCTGCACCGCCTGTTTATCGACCAGCGGGCCTACCAGCGTCTGAGGATCGAGGGCGTGGCCGATGGGGAGTTGTCCGTACACGCAGACCAGTTTTTGCCTGAACTCTTCGTACACCGCATCATGAACAATAATCCGCCGGGTGGAAGTACAGCGTTGCCCGCAGGTTCCCACGGCGCCGAAAACCACAGCCCGCAGCGCCATCTCCAAATCGGAATGGGGCGTAATAATGATGGCGTTGTTGCCGCCCAGTTCGAGGATGGCTTTTCCCAGCCGCTCACCCACCAGCCGGCCTGCCTTTTTGCCGATTTTAG
>CAZHKI010000494.1:674-2894 GCA_964533365.1 uncultured Maribellus sp.
GCCGGTGAACGAAACCAGCGGAATATTTTTGTCACTGAACAGTTCGTCACCCAACAGTTTCGAGTCGGCAGCCACAAGGTTGAGCACGCCTTCGGGAACGTTGTTTTCAAGCAACACCTTCGAAACAATTTTATGCACCGCCACGGCGCAGAGATACACTTTCGACGAGGGTTTCCACACCACCACATCGCCGCAAACCAGCGCCAGCATGGCATTCCACGACCAAACAGCCACCGGAAAGTTAAACGCCGAAACCACGCCCACAATTCCCAGCGGGTGGTACTGGTCGTACATCCGGTGTTTTTCGCGTTCGGAGTGCATGGTAAAACCGTACAACTGCCGCGACTGTCCCACGGCAAAATCGCATATGTCAATCATCTCCTGCACTTCGCCCAGCCCTTCCTGAAAAATTTTACCCATTTCGTACGACACCAGTTTGCCGAGCGGTTCCTTGTATTTGCGCAACTCCTGCCCAATCTGGCGGACTATTTCGCCGCGCTTGGGCGCCGGCACCATCCGCCAGGTTTTAAATGCGGTTTTTGCGGTTTCAACCACTTCGCGGTAATCTTCCAGAGTGGCCTGCTTTACTCCGGCAATCAGCTCCCCGTCCGACGGGGAAAAGGATTCCACAACGTTCCCCGCGGTTTCTTTCCAGAAAGTTCCCGTACAAACGCCGGAGTTTACTACTTCGATTCCCAGTTTTTTTAAATCTTCGCTGATATTGAATTGATTTTCCATTATTTAAAGTTTAACAGGTATTTTTCACAAAAGAAATTCGGTCCATTTTAAATCATGCCATGCCCTGATACTCTCGACCAGGCCTCCGCTTTTCAGAATTTCGAGCAATTTCACGGGGAGCGGGGCAAAAGAAAATTCGCGGTCCTTTACCACAACCTTTCCGTTGGCCAAATCCACCGAAACCGCATCGCCGCGGGAGTAGAAATTCACTGCTTCGGGCAGGATGATAATGGGAAGGCCCTGGTTAATAGACGAACGGAAGAAAATGCGTGAGACCGATTTAACAATCACCGCTTTTACACCGGCCTGCCGCAGACCCACCGCCGGATGTTCACGCGAACTGCCGCAGCCAAAATTTTCTCCGCAAACGAGAATGTCGTCTTTGACCACATTTTGGGAAAACGATGTATCGAAGCCGGCAAACAAGTGCGGCACGATAGCTTCGGGATCGGCACTGCTAACCTGGTAGGTCAGGTTGCCGGCAAACATCTGGTCGGTGTTCAGGTTGTCGGCATCGGCATAATCCCAGACTCCGTTTTCGCGGCGGTTTTCGCCAGCCGGGATTTCAATGGTCGGCGTTGCTTCACGCCGGAACGGGAAGGTTTTATTTTTGTCTTCTTCGAAAGGAGTCCCCAATTTTCCGTGTAAAGCCGAAAATGCCACCGTTTCGGGCGATGCAAGGTAAATGTTTGCCTTTTTATTGCCCATTCTTCCGGGGAAATTACGGTTGGCCGTGGAAACCACATTGACGTTATCGGCGGGGATTCCCTGGCCGGTACCCAGGCACGGCCCGCACGACGGTGAAAGAATGTTGGCGCCCGCTTTCAGGAGAATTTCAACAATATCTTCGTGGATAGCCTGCAAGTAAATCTCTTTCGATGCCGGGGTAACCAGCAACTGGAACCCGTCGGGCACTATTTTGCCTTCGAGGATGTCGGAGGCAACACGCAAATCCTCGATTCGTCCGTTGGTGCAGGTTCCGATCAGCGCCTGCTGGACTGGGATTTCGCCCACTTCGGAAACTGTTTTCACATTGTCCACCTGGTGCGGGCAGGCAACCAGCGGAACAATTTCCGACAGGTTGATTTCGTATTCGGCTTTGTACACGGCGTCGGGATCGGCCCAGTCGCCGTGGGCGTCGTAACCCAGGAACATGCCCAGTACGCCGTCGGCGGGGAACACCGCATTTTTAGCTCCCATTTCCGAGGCCAGGTTGGCAATGGTCATCCGGTCGGCAATGGAGAGGGTGCTGACGCCGCTTCCGTGAAATTCAACGGAAAGATAGTCGGCGCCGCTGGCCCCCAGCATCCCGATGATGTAGAGCGCCAAATCCTTTGCCGACACGTATTTTCGCAGCCCGCCAGTGAGTGTGATTTTTAAGGATTCGGGGACCTTGAACCAGGTTTCACCGGTTTTCCAGATTCCCGCAGCTTCGGTGCGATCGATGCCGGCGGCCAGTGTGTTGAATGCCCCGGCGGTGCA
>CAZHKI010000495.1:0-2884 GCA_964533365.1 uncultured Maribellus sp.
TCAGAAACTGAATGTTGTGATTCTTGATTTCGACGATGACAAAAAACGGATTGCCCTTGGTTTGAAACAGTTAACCCCGCATCCGTGGGATAAACTGGACGAAAACCTGAAAGTTGGCGATACCGTGAAAGGTAAAGTTGTGGTGATTGCCGACTACGGTGCATTTGTGGAAATTGCCCCGGGAGTGGAAGGTTTGATCCACGTTTCGGAAATGTCGTGGAGCCAGCACCTGCGCAGCGCCCAGGACTTCCTGAAAGTGGGCGACGAAGTGGAAGCTTCTATCCTGACCCTCGATCGCGACGAGCGTAAAATGTCGCTGGGGATCAAACAGCTGAAAAACGATCCGTGGGAAAATATCGACAGCCTGTTTGGCGTTGGTTCAAAACACAAAGCAACGGTTCGTAATTTCACCAACTTCGGCGTTTTTGTTGAAATTACCGAAGGTGTTGACGGTCTGATTCACATTTCGGACCTGAGCTGGACGAAAAAAATCAAACACCCGTCGGAATTCACCGCTGTTGGCGAAGAAATCGAAGTGGTTGTTCTCGACATCGATAAGGATAACCGCCGTTTGAGCCTCGGGCACAAACAACTGGAAGAAAATCCATGGGATGTTTTCGAAACCATTTTCACCGCCGATTCGATCCACGAAGGAACAGTGGTTGAATTGATGGACAAAGGTGCAGTTATTGCCCTGCCATATGGCGTTGAAGGTTTTGCCACTCCGCGCCACCTGGTGAAAGAAGATGGAACTTCGGTAAAACAGGACGAAAAACTGGATTTCAAAGTAATCGAGTTCAACAAGTCGGCAAAACGGATTATTGTTTCGCACTCGCGGGTTTACGAAGATGTTAAACGCGCTGAAGATACAGCCAAACGGAAAACGGCCCGTACTACGAAAAAAGCGGCAAAACCCGTTATTGACAATATTGAAAAGACGACCTTGGGCGATATCAGCGAATTAGCCGCTTTGAAATCGCAAATGGAGGCCGACGAGAAAAAAGATAAATAGCAGAGTGTGGTATATTCGAAAGGAATTTCGTAAATTGAAATCATGACATTCGAAATTCTAAACAAAGGAAATTACACCTTGGTAAAGGTGAATTCCGAACGATTAGACACCCATAATGCTCCTGCTCTGAAGTCTGAACTCGTTGTCATCAACAACGCGGGCGAAAAAAATATTGTTCTTGATCTGGGGAGTTGCAGTTACTGCGACTCCTCCGGGTTGAGGGCCGTTTTGGTCGCCAACCGTTTATGCGAAGATGCAATAGGAACCTTTGTTTTGTGCGGGCTTCAGCCCGATGTGGAGAACCTGGTGAAAATCTCGATGCTCCATACGGTGCTGCTTATAACCGGTACAGTTGAAGAAGCAGAGGAATTATTAGAGAAAAAGTACAACCTGTAGGAATGCCTTTTGAATTGACCATACTGGGAAGCAGTTCAGCATTACCTACTTCTGAAAGAAATCCAACCGCCCAGGTACTGAACGTACTTGGGCGGTTTTTTTTGATCGATTGCGGCGAAGGGACTCAAATTCAAATCTGCCGCCAAAAAATCGGTTTCAGCAAAATCAGGCACATTTTTATCTCGCATCTGCACGGCGATCATTATTTCGGGTTAATCGGGCTGATTTCGACGTTTAACCTGTTGGGGATAAAAAACGACCTGCACATTTATGCCCCCTCCGAAATTAAAAACCTGATTCAGCCTCAACTCGATTTTATCAAAGGTGAGATGATGTTTAAGGTGATCTTTCATCCGTTGAACTTTAAAAAACCACAACAGATTTATGCTGATAAAAAGGTTGAGGTTTTTTCATTTCCGTTAAAACACAGCATTCCGGTCTGTGGGTTTTTATTTAGAGAGGTTCAAAAACAAGCCAACATTAAAAAGGAGTATGTAACCGGGTTGAAAATTCCCATTGCCAGAATAAAAGAAATTAAAGCAGGAGCCGATTATGTGACTGAATCCGGGGAAATCATACCCAACAAAGAGCTGACCATACCTGCTCCCCGGCCCCGATCGTATGCTTTTTGCACCGATACGGTTTTTCATCAACCGGTGGCTGATTTCATCCAAAATGTTGATTTGCTTTACCACGAAGCCACATTTACAGAGGAAATGAAAGAATGGGCAAAAAAAACCTGGCATTCAACGGCTGCCGATGCCGCCCGGATGGCTAAACTTGCCAACGCGAAACAACTGATCATTGGTCATTTTTCAGCCAGGTACAAAAAAACCACACCTTTTGCCGAAGAGGCAAAAGCTATTTTCGAAGCCACTGAAGCCGCCATTGACGGGAAGACGTATCGGGTAGAAAAGCCGGGCACAGTCAGCTAACCGGGTAGTGTTTTTTCTTCAAAAAAGTTCTTGTTGAAATTGACCAGAAACAGTTTTTCGACAGGGCGGGTAAACGCCGTGTAAAGCCAGCGGTAATATTCGGTGTCGAGCATTTCTTCGGTCAGGTAACCATGGTCAATAAATACAGCTTTCCATTGCCCACCCTGTGCTTTGTGGCATGTGACAGCGTACGCAAATTTTACCTGAAGGGCATTGTAATACGGATTTTCTTTTATCTTTTTCCAGCGTTCCCGTTTATTTTTTATTTCTGCATAATCTTCTGAAACTGCCTCGAAAAGCTGACGGTTTTGCTCCTGGCTGAACGATGCCGTTTCAATGGCAAGGGTGTCGATGAAAATTTTGCAGTCGAGTTCCACGTCGTCGTAATCAACAAACCGAAGGGTGACGTTGGCAAACCGAAAGCCGTACAACTCTTCGGTTTTCCATATTTTTTTGATTTCGGCAATATCGCCGTTGGCAATAAAATCAAGCTGCACATCTTCATCCATCCAGAAATAATTGTTTTTAACCACCATCAGAA
>CAZHKI010000496.1:0-2874 GCA_964533365.1 uncultured Maribellus sp.
GAGTTGGGTGTTCGTGAGGTTGGGTTCGCTGGTACGGGCATATTTTCTGAAATTACGCAGAATGTGGTATTCCAGGTCGGGACGCTCACCGCAGTTACGCAGAAAACTGTTTTCGAGCCGGTAACGGCAGTCAGACAAACCGCGAAAGGCATAATCGCTGCGAAACCGTTCCATGTCTGGTTTCCACGAGTCGTGGTAAACTTCGTCCACCAGCTCGGTCCAACTGTTGATGGTGATATCATTCGAAGTGATACAGCAATTCATTTTCTAAATTTTTTGAAGTTAAGTTAATCCTTTGTCATGTGAGGCTTTTGCTTTTCAATATTATAAAAAATAACACTACTGTCCGGTTAATTTTGAAAAGATTCCTTGCTTCGCTGCGGAATGACAGACTTTTAATGATGTTTGCAGTTGGGAGGGGGTGGGTTTCTGCTTCGCCGAAAACCCACCCCCTCCCAAAACATAAATTACTGACTGTCATTTCGAACGAAGTGAGAAATCTCAACCTGAAACAAATTAAAAGAAGTTTACCGGACAACAGTGAAAAAATAATTGCAGGAAATGTTTTTCGATGTGTTTTCATAAACCAGCCCGGCACCTATAATCATATTCACACCGGAATAAAGAAGCACAGCAAATTGAAGCCGGACCATGTAACCCGTTTCGAATTATTTTATGTTTGACAATTTGTTATATTTCAGTTTTAACGTTATTTTTCCCGCATTATTGGCAACGAATGAAGGAATGACAACGCTGGAAAAAGAACTGATTGCCTCACTGAAACAAGGGAACCAAAAATCTTTCGAATTGGTTTTCAAAACCTTCTATCCGCGTTTGTGTACGTATGCTTTCGATTACACCCGGCAACTGGAAACAGCAGAAGATCTGGTGAAAGATTTTTTTCTGAATTTCTGGATAAACCGTGAGAGCCTGGAAATCAGCAGCTCATTGTCGGGTTACCTCTTTCGTTCGGTTCACAATTCGTGCATCAATTATTTGAAAAGGGTAAAAAGTAAAAATAAATTGTTGCCGGTTGATGATTTGTCGTTGATCGAACTGAAATGCCGGCAACCCTTAACTGCCGATTATCCAGCCGGCCACTTGCTGGCCTGCGAACTGGAGGGTATTATTTACCAGGAAATTGAAAAACTTCCCGAACAGTGCCGCGAAATTTTTAAACTCAGCCGGTTCGAAGGGCTGCCACATAAAAAAATCGCATCACAATTAAACATTTCTGAAAACACCGTTAAAGTTCAAATTTATAATGCGTTGAAAAAGATTAGGGAGGTGCTGCCCTGGCTTTTTTATGTGCTTTTGTCACTCGTTACAAAATAAATTTTCAAATTCCATAATACCATCCCCTTTAAATTGTGTCATAATCATTGAAAGAATTTATGGAAAAAAATATTAACATATCAGAAGAGATAAAGAAGGCTTTGATTGATTATTTTTCGGGCGCTCTTACTGTTGCCGATTCTGAAATTTTAAACAACTGGCTAAATGCTGCGGAGGGTAACAGAATCCTTTTTGACCAGTTGGCCGACATCTGGCAGGCCAGTTCATTCAGCAACATCAACCGGCAAATTCATATAGACAAAGCATGGGATGAACTTCAAAAGCAACTTTCAGAACAAAAGAAATCAGTAAAAATATTCAGCAACCGGTGGTTACAAGTTGCCGCGGTTTTTGTTTTTGCCTTTTTTGCCAGTAGTATCACCTTTTATCTTTTTAACAATCGGGCAACAAAAGTCGATTCATTGTATGTTGAATATGTCGCACCGCTGGGCTCGCGTTCGTACGTCAAACTGGCCGACGGAAGTAAGGCGTGGTTAAATTCAGGCTCAACTATTAAATACCGGAATACATTTGGTATCCAAAACCGCGAACTGGAGTTGACCGGAGAAGCGTTTTTCGAAGTTGAAAAAAATACAAAATTGCCATTTGTTGTCAGAACCAGCGAAATCAATGTTGTGGCACTGGGTACAAAATTTAATGTGAAAGCCTACGCCGAAGAGAAAACTATTGAAACCACCCTGATTGAAGGTTCGGTAAAACTCGAAAGCGATGTGGTAAAATTAACCGGGAATATTGTTCTGTCGCCCAACCAAAAAGCTGTTTATACGAAAAAAGCCCAATCTGCCGAACAATCCGTTCTACCATCCAGCCCTCAGGAAGCACCGGACGAAACTGTTGCAAAACCAAAACTCGAAATTGAAAAAGCGGTACAACCCGAACCCATCATTTCATGGAAAGAAAAAAGGTGGATAATCAATAATGAAAAACTCGGGAACCTGGCAGTGAAACTTGAACGCCGATTTGCCGTAAATATCATCTTCGACAACGACATACTGAAAGAATATTCATTTGGAGGCACACTTGAAGATGAAACCCTGGAACAGGTGTTGAATGCGATTAGTTTTACATCGCCCATAAAATATGCGATTGACAATAATACAGTGTATATCATGGCCGATGGACAAAAGATGGATAAATTCAAAAAATTACTTATGGAATAACTACGAAAAAAGTTCTTACAAAAAATTGGGAGATCCTGACCGACCTCCCATTATCAATGCATTAATTAACGTTGTTGCCTATTTGCAGTAAGCAGCAACCATTTATTAAACCTTAATGTTTCAAATTTATGAAAAAAATTTGTATTGGGTTGCCCGTACCATTAAAACGGCATTTAAAAAAACTAATGCTTATGACAAAGCTAACCTTATTTTTGACCTTGTTTTGCGTGGTTCAGTTGTCGGCAACTGTTTATTCACAAACACGCCTCACCGTTGATTCAAAGAACAGAACCGTAAAAGAAGTGGATCACATGAAATTTTAGGTGGACAAAAAAAATAGATGAATCTTTGTTGTATT
>CAZHKI010000497.1:0-2852 GCA_964533365.1 uncultured Maribellus sp.
CGCTTTTTTCGAGATTTTCATAGGCCGGATGTGGCTGATTTTTACCCCCGGGATTTGGGAGGTGATGTCCAGCAGGGTAAGCACCGAACTCCAGGCGCAGCAACTGGTTGCCAGTCCGGGAATGTTTTTCCGGGAATTGGCAGCGATAGCTTCGGTAAATTTTTCGGGCGAATTGTTCAGAATGGCGTCGCCGGTGATTTTATCGTATTTTACGGCGTCGGCATAAGCGGGGTAGTGCGAAAAATCGGTACTGATCACAAACAGGTTGTCGGGAGTGAAGTATGGTTTCAGCGCTTCGGCAATATTGTGGAGTGTTTCTTCCGATTGCGTGCCAATGATGATGGGTACCAGTTTAAACGGTTTTTTCAGCTGGTACTGCAGGAAAGGAAGCTGGACTTCGATGCTGTGTTCTCGGTCGTGGGCGCCGGGTGTGTAGCGGAAAAATTTGTTTTGCCCAATCAACTGGTTTGCCAGTCCGGTGTCCACCGTCACTACGCCCAACGGGGTCTGGTAACCGCTCCGGGTGTTGATCGACGCTCCGCTCAGCAACACATGGTGGCTGGTGCCGATGACAAACACCCGTGAATACTCTTTTTCGGGATCGAGTTTTGCGTAGGCCGAAGCCGCCACTTTGCCCGAAAAGACATACCCGGCGTGCGGAACTATTACCGCGGCAATGTTCTTGTCGGTTTTTTTATCCTGCGCCGCATCGAAATACGACGCCAGCTGAGTTTTTAACTGTTGGGCATCGGAGGGGTAAAACGAACCGGCGACCACCGGCTGCCGGATGTTGCCTTCCTGTCCTTGGCTGTTGAAAATCAACAGAAAACAAAACAGAAAGGAAAAGTGAAAAACGAAATTCTGCATTGCTTAATGGTTGAATCTGTTTTTAAAATTACCAAATAAATGTGGATTTTGTACCGTTTTTCCTTGTCGTCGCTGTAAAAAAAACCGTATAATTTTAAACGAATTGCTATTTTCAGACGGCATCGTTGATGAAGCAAAACAAAGAATAGCTGTCAATCAATCCGTAACTTTTAAATTTATTGCCGATGAATGGTTTACTTTATAAATCAATTTTTTTTTTACGGTAAAGCTTCAGGTACCCCATTCCAGAAATTTCTCTTTTTGAATTTCTTTTAATCGGGGTGCATGGTCATTCAAGGTTTTTCCCGACAATACTTTTTCATATTTTTCGAGGTACGAAAGAGCCATTTTCCGGCTGTTGAATTCCGTTACGGCATAGTCGTGGCATATTTTTGGGTTGATTGATTTTCCATTTTCCATTGCCCTGACCATTTTATCCGGTTTGTTTGTCAGGAATCCTGTTTCGGGGTTGACAATTTCGGGAAGCGATCCGTAAGGCGTACCAAAAACCGGGCATCCAAAAAACAAGCTTTCAATGATGGCGAGTCCAAAAGGCTCGTGCCACCTGACCGGGAACAAAAGCCCTTTTGAGCCATTCAGCAACCGATCTTTTTCTGTTCCGCCAACCATTCCGTGAAACCTGATTTGTGGAGAGAAAGTAAAACGGAACCCCATTTTTAGGTTTAACCGTGTGCCACCCAACACATGAAGTTGTTCAGATTTGGTTTTTTTTATAATTTGAATGGCGCCCTTCAGGTTTTTAACCCTCCAGGAAGCGTTCCCCAAAAAGTGATAATATTTTCGTTCCTGGGCGAGGTTTGGTTTCATGTAATCGTCCCAGTCAAGTCCGTTGTAAACATACGAAGTTGAGCCGTAGCGCCCGGCATGGTTTTGCGAAACAAAAACGGTATTCAGGTCGAAAGGATTGTAATCGTTGGTATTTCCGTGAAATGTGATGATATAAGGTTTCCTGATTTCGGAGCGGTTTTGGGGCATAAACTGGAAATGGACCATGTCAATATTATCGGGAATTTGATCGGCGATTTCCCGGCTTTCATCAATGGTAATTACTTCGGCAAAATCACATTTCGATCCTTCCCCAACCAGATAAGTAACCTTGTGCCCCAGCTTTGTCAGCTCTTTTCCCAAATACCAGATGACCCTTTCAGTACCTCCATAAAGTTTGACCGGGATGGTCGTGTTGTTTACGATTAAAATCCGCATAAAAATGTTATTTCAGGAACCGGGCCTGCGAGCGGAGGAGTTCCTTAAAACCGGCCATCGATTTCACACCCGAGGCGTCCTGTTCCCAGGCTGCCCCAAAATAATACACCAATTTGTTATTTTCCGGTTTCAGTACAATAACATGACTGAGTTTATCTTCCGTTTGCTGGATTAACTGATTTGATTTAAAAAAGATACACATTCCCAGCCTGTCGTTTTGGAGGCTTTGTTTACCGAAAGTTGCCAGGCAGCTCCAGCCGGGTTTGATATCGTTAAAAACGACCACTTCGGTATCGGGCAGTTTTATGATGCCGGTAGCCAGATTGGGCAATTCTTCTGAAAGTACAACCGAATATCTGGTCAGGTAACTCCCGGATTCAATTTTTAAGTTGGTATTTACATTGGTTTTGGTTTGGTTAATTTCCCACCCGGTATAGTTTACTTTCACATTCGATGATTTTTTCCCATTTTCAACCGAACAGGAAATTCCGTCGGTTTTTTCAACACGTACCGCTTTTTCGCCATTCCAGAAAGCCAGCGTGCCGATTCCCAGCGCGTCGCCCACTTTTAATATATCAACGCCCCAATCCTGCATTTCGTGGTATGAGTCGAAACCATCCAATCCAACTTTATGCAGAACTATTGCATCAGTTTTCTTTCCAAAAATGTCGATGGCATTCCTCCAGTCGAGGTAAAGCCGGTACCCGATTTTTTCCGATTCCCAACCGGGACCTTCAAACTGGATGTCGAACGAGTGGTCG
>CAZHKI010000498.1:0-2851 GCA_964533365.1 uncultured Maribellus sp.
CTTCCGTGGTAAACATTTCTGGTGAAATATTTCCCTTGTCAATCTCAGATGAAATAAACTCTTCAAAAAGCAGGGCGTTTTTGCCCAGGTTTTTTGCCGCAGGCTGCAACTGCTCATTTACCAGTTCGGGGTATTCGTCGCGGAATGCAAGGATGGCCGATGGTTCAATTCCAATCAGTGGCGTATTTTCTGAAATCAGATCTTTTAAAAGCGTCACATTTTCGGCAGCCACCTTTTTGGCCGTCCGTACCAGCCCTTTCGAGAGGAACGTCCGTCCGCTTTCACGGTGTACCGAGATTTTTACTTCGTAGCCCAGCCGGGTGAGCAGCAAAATAGCTTTTATCCCGATATCGCTTTCGTTGTAGTTGGTAAACTCGTCGTTAAACAGGTAAACTTTTCCTTTGGTTTCGGCCTGTGGTAAGGGGATTCCGTTGTTCACCCAGCGGTTCAGCGTAATTTTCGAAAGTTTCGGCACACTGCGGAGGGTGGAAAAACCAATGGCGCGTTTCAGCATTGCAGTATCCATAAAAAAGTTGGAAACTGGTCGTACCAGCACTGCCAGTCGGTTGAGCCTCGGCAAGTACCCCACTAACCGCGAACGCAGCGGTACGCCGTGAATGTCGTAATAATGCTGAAGAAATTCGGCCTTCAGTTTAGCCATATCCACATTCGACGGGCATTCAGCTTTACAGGCTTTGCACGAAATGCAGAGGTCGAGAATATCGTATATTTCCTGGTGATCGAATGGTTTTTCTTTTTCGTTGTTGTAAAGGAACTCGCGCAAAATGTTGGCCCGTCCGCGGGTTGATTTATCTTCGTCGCGGGTAGCCATAAACGTGGGACACATGGTTCCGCCCATGATTTCACTTTTGCGGCAGTCGCCCGAGCCGTTGCATTTTTCGATGCTGCGGAAATAGCCGCGGTAGCGCGAAAAATCGAAAATGGTGTTGAACTCCGGAATGGCTTTTCCCGGAATTACCCGCAGACTATCGGTGATGGGTTCCGTGTCCACGATTTTCCCGGGATTCAGAATATTTTCCGGATCCCATGCTTTTTTCACCTGTTTTACCAACTGGTAATTGTGTTCGCCTAACATAAACGGTATAAAATGCCCGCGTACGCGGCCATCGCCATGTTCGCCGCTCATGGATCCGCGGTATTTTTTGACCAGTTCAGCCGTTTTCTGCATCAGCGTTTCGAACCGTTTTACATCTTCAGGGTCTTTAAAATTGATGAGCGGACGGAAATGAATTTCACCGGTAGCAATGTGGGCATAATAAATACTGGTGAGTCCAAGTTCTGCAAGAACTTTTTTGAAATCGGCAATATAGGCCGAAAGCAACTGCGGAGCCACGGCCGTATCTTCAACTCCCGGAACACCTTTCCGGTCGCCGGGGACATTGGAAAGCAACCCGAGCCCTGCCGTGCGAAGCGCCCACACTTTTTTGATGTTATCGGCACCGGTAACCAGCGGGTAATGATAACCCAGCCCGGCATCCTCCAGCTCTTTTGCCAGCGCTGCTGCGGTTTCCTGTAATTCCTTTTCAGTTTCGAATGAAAACTCAATCATCAGCAATGCAGCCGGGTCACCTTTTACAAAAAACCGGTTTTTATTCTGTTCAATATTTGTTTTGGCGGCCTGCATAACCGGATCGTCCATCAGTTCAACAGCAGTGGGCTTGTATTTCAGGGCAATCAGGTTGCCTTCAACCGACTCTTCCAGTGAGTTAAAATGAGCGCAAACCAGCCCTTTATATTTAGGTGGCAGCGGAATTACATTCAGTTTGATACGGGTTGAAAAAGTGAGCGTTCCCTCAGAACCGGCCAGTAATTTGCAAAAGTTGAACGGTTCGCCACCTTCGGTATAAATTTCAGAATCGAGCAAAATGTCGATGGCGTACCCCATGTTCCGGCGCGAAACCCGCGGGTCGGGGAAATTCTCACGGATTTCTTTCTGGTTAACCGGGTCGGATAAAATCTCGTTGATATTCTGGTAAATGGATTTTTCGAGAAGATTGGGATTGTTGGTCAGTTTTTGCTGAAATTCCTCTTTTGAAAGTGCTTTGAAAGTGGTTTCGGAACCATCGGCAAGAATGGCTTCCACTTCGAGCACATGTTCGCGAACGCTGCCATACGCCAGCGAGTGCAGCCCGCACGAATTGTTGCCTAACATTCCGCCAATCACACAGCGGTTGGCCGTGGATGTTTCAGGGCCAAACTGCAATCCGTGTTTGGCCAGAAAAAGATTGAGTTCGGCTAATACCACGCCCGGTTCCACAATCACATATTTTTCTTCCTTGTTAAACTCCAGAATTTTGTTCATGTATTTCGAAACATCAACCACAATGCCCGGCCCAACCACTTGTCCTGCCAGCGAAGTGCCTGCCCCGCGGGGAATTACGGATGTGCCGTTTTCACGCGCAAAAGCGATAATCTTTTTGATGTCTTCCTTGTTTTTCGGGCGAGTGACCGCCAGCGGCTTTTCCTTGTACTGCGATGCATCGGTTGAGTACAAAACGCGTTGGACATTGTCGGCAAACAGGTCGCCTTCGAGCTGGCTTTTTAACTGGTTGAGTTGTTCTGGTTGAATCATAAAAAATGAATTTTTCAGGGCATAAAGTTAGAAGAAATCTTTTCCGGGATTGTTTCTTTCTACAAAAATCACGGTGCGCTACACCTAAAAATATTCCTGTTCGTTGTGTTATAAATGAAGGTTCTTCAGCGGCAGCGCCGCAGGATAGTTGTAAAACGAATTATTTAGCAAGCCAAAAGGTTCAGCGCAATGTGATATCTGGTTGCTGATTTGGCTGAGAATTTTAACGGTGCGCTGCACCTGAATAATTTTATGGGG
>CAZHKI010000499.1:0-2842 GCA_964533365.1 uncultured Maribellus sp.
TGCACCTCTTTTTCCGTCAGTAGTCGATATTTACCGCGGGGCAGGTTTTTCTTGGTGAGCCCCGCAAAATAAACGCGGTCGAGTTTTTTTACCCGGTACCCGAGATGTTCGAAAATGCGCCTGACAATCCGGTTTTTGCCGGAATGGATTTCAATCCCTATTTCGGTTTTGTCATCAGGCGAAACGTAACTCAGGGCGTCGGCGGCAATCAGGCCATCTTCGAGTTCAATTCCGTCGGCAATTTGCAGCATGTGTTCCTTGGTTAGCGCTTTGTCGAGCGAAATCTGGTAAACTTTTTTCATACGGTGGCTGGGGTGTGTCAGTTTTTTCGACAGGTCGCCGTCGTTGGTAAACAGCAGCAGGCCTGTAGTGTTCCGGTCGAGCCGCCCAACCGGGTAAACCCTTTCGGCGCAAGCATCTTTTATCAACTCCATTACTGTTTTGTCGGCATGGGGATCTTCGGTGGTGGTCACATAATCTTTTGGTTTGTTCAAAAGCAGGTAAACTTTTTTCTCGGCGGTTAAACGCCGCCCGTCAAAACGAACTTCGTCGCCGGGCTTCACTTTAATCCCCAACTCGGTAACAATCTGGCCGTTTACCGTAACAATGCCCGATGTGATGAAAGTATCGGCTTCGCGGCGGGAACAAACTCCGGCGTTGGCAATAAAGCGGTTCAGCCTGATTTCATCGGAATAAACCGGATTTTTCGAAACTCTTTTTTCGGTGTTCTTTTTCGACTTGTAAACCCGGGTTTTTGATCGCTCCGGCGAAAACTTTACATTTTTGTCTTCTGTTTTTTTTGCACCCGGTTTTACATTTGCCCGGCTGGCTTTTGGAGCTGGCTTTTGCTGTTCCCGCGAACCGGCTCTCGATAATTTATTCTTACTGTAATTATTTTTCATGATCAAAGTCTGATGGTGCAAAGGTCGGAAAAATTCCGCATAAAAATTTCATATTCATCATCATCCGATTGGTTATCTTTAGCGAATCGAAAAATAACAGAAACGAACGAGGTATGCAATCACACGAAATTGACTACAAAATTATCGGGCACGATGTTCAACTGGTTGAAGTAGAGCTTGATCCGGGCGAAACAATAATTGCCGAAGCAGGCGCCATGCTTTACATGGAAGAAGGAATCCAGTTTACGGCCCGAATGGGCGATGGATCGAATCCCAATGCCGGTTTTTTTGATAAACTGATGTCGGCTGGCTCACGGTTGATTACCGGGGAATCACTTTTTTTAACCCATTTTACCAATCATGGCTGGGGAAAAAGTAGGGTGGCTTTTGCTGCTCCTTACCCCGGGACCATAATCCCAATGGATTTGGCAAAAATGGGAGGCCGCATCATTGTTCAGCGGGATGCATTTTTATGTGCAGCCCTGGGCACCAAAATTTCAATCACGTTTAACCGGCGGCTGGGCGCCGGGTTTTTTGGTGGCGAAGGATTTATTCTTCAGCAACTCGAAGGCGACGGGAAAGCTTTTGTCCATGCAGGCGGAACGGTTATCGAGCGGCAAATGAACAACGAAATCCTCCGGGTTGACACCGGTTGTATCGTGGGTTTTGAACCAACCATTGATTACAGTATTGAGCAGGCCGGCAGCCTGCGTTCCATGGTTTTTGGCGGCGAAGGGATTTTTCTGGCGACACTCCGTGGTTCGGGGAAAGTATGGCTGCAAAGTATGCCCATCCGGAAACTGATTGGCCAGCTATCAACTGGTGGCCCCAATTCCCGGAAAGAAGCCCGGGGCGGATTGCTCAATCAATTGCTCGAAGGATAAGAATAAAATACAAGCCGAAGCTGGGAACCCTGGCTTCGGCTTTTTTTAAACCACCCCCGGCAGGCTGATCCCCTTAATTTTTCGGTATAAATCGAGAGCAAAAACATCGGTCATCCCCGAAATAAAATCGACCACCGACTGAATTTTGTGATATAATAATCCGGTTTCGGTTTGATATTGTTCCGGAATAAGTGAAAGAATTTTTTTGCTGTATAAGCTTTTGGGTTGAATGGAAGCTCCGATAAATTCTTCCAGCAAGCTCCCGATAATTCGGAACCCGGCAATTTCAATTTCAACCACCGAGCGGTGATTGTAAATCTGCGAATACGAAATTTCCTTGATGTGCTGCATTGCTTCGGCCGGTTTGTTTTTCAACGATCCAATCAGTGTTTTTTCAAACCTGCCTTCCATAATTTCCGATTGGTTTTCGAGAAAAATGGTGAGGCATTCCCTGATTAGTTTTCCAATTACACCTGCCCGCAGGTAGCTGATTTGTTCATTTTTATCGGTAACCAGGGTCAGGGTGCTTTTTATCCTTTCAAGTTGTTTCAGGTCTTCTGAACGGTCGTAAAAACTTAAAAAATAATCTTTTGTTTCGCTGAATGACAGGATGCCCAGTTTAAATGCATCTTCCAAATCCATGATCTGGTAACAGATGTCGTCGGCTGCTTCAACCAGGAAAACCAGTGGATGCCGCGGGAATGATACGGAAACAGCTTGTTTGGGTTGTATCCCAAGCTGATAGGCAATTTTTTTATAGTTTTCCTTTTCTGACTGGAAAAAACCGAATTTTGGTTTGGTGGCCAGCTCCGATTCGTACGGGTATTTAACCAAACTGGACAGGATGGAATAGGTGAGTGCAAAACCTCCGGGGCGTTTCCCTTTGAACTGGTGGGTCAGGATGCGGAAAGCGTTGGCGTTTCCGTCAAACTGGGTAAAATCTTTCCATTCCGGTTCGGTTAACTGGGTTGCAAATTCCTTGCCTGCACCATTTTCGAAAAAGCCGGAAATAGCGGCTTCTCCCGAATGACCGAATGGGGGATTTCCCAAATCGTG
>CAZHKI010000500.1:0-475 GCA_964533365.1 uncultured Maribellus sp.
GAACCACCGGGACCTGTTGCATTTGGCGAAATCTGAGCCCCGGCAACTTCTCCCTGCAACGCATCTGCAATAGAAGTTATAGGTTTATCAAGGCTTGCTCCTTTTACTTCCGTCATGGCAAAACCCAACGCTTTCTTTTCCCTTTTCATACCCAAAGCAGTAACCACAACCTCATCTATCGCCTGATTATCAGTCTCCAGTTTAATATTTATAACAGATTCTGAACCAATCGGAATAGTCTGGCTCTTCATTCCAATAAATGAAACCTGCAGAATTGCATCTTCAGGAATATTGGAAAGAGAATATGCACCATTGATATCGGTTACTGTTCCGGTATTTGTTCCTTTTATTACAACCGATACACCCGGAACCGGTTCACCCGACATATCAGTTACTACCCCGGAAACCATTTTCTGTTGTTGTGTTTCTGTTTCTGAGGGCATTTCCGATGGCTGAATAATGATTTGCCTGTCCA
>CAZHKI010000500.1:485-2841 GCA_964533365.1 uncultured Maribellus sp.
AGCCGATTTTCGTGTTCTGCCCGATCCCGCACCCCTTGAACAATTTGTCAAGAATACAGCTGATTTGCTCATTTGTAACTTTTATATCAACTTTCCGTTCAACATCGACTAACCTGCTATTGAATAAAAAATAGAATTCACTTTTTGATTCAATTTCATACAGAACATCTTTAACCGTGCTGTTTTTCAAATCCAGATTAATCTTTGTTGCCTGGGAATAGCTGTTTACTGCTATTACCTGGGTTAATGAAGTCAATAGCAAAAACAATGTCAACCTCATAATTCTTAAAAATTTAAGGGATAAAAGCGAACAGATTTCTCCCCATTTCATTAAACATTTTTTTTTCATACTTTTGTTTTGAATTAGTGTATAATAAATACGAGTGTTTATTATCATGCAGAAAAAGGGATGGTGCAAACATTCCTTTTTCCTTTTTTTAATTACCTCTTTTCGGTTTTGTTGTTAGTTTGATTATTTGTTTCTCATAAGCATTATCATTTAATTTAATTCGGTTTATCAGTTTATATTGAATCGGAGCGGAAAGCGAAAACATTTTCAGCATCTGGTCGAGGCTTTCCCCGGTAAAAGTTGCAGAATAGATATACTCCAGTATTTCTTCATTTTCAACCTGGAACTCCACATTGTACCACCGTCCCAGTTTTTCAAGTACTTTCTCCATCGGATCATCCCGGAACATCAACTTTCCTGATTTCCAGGCTATATACTTGTCGAGGTTCGTTTCTTTTATTTCCAGCGAATTATTATCCTTGTAAAAAGTAGCCAGTTCCCCGGGATTCATCACCAAAATATTTTTCCCGTCTTTTCCACTGATTGCAACTTTTCCCTCAACCAGGGCGGTTTCAATATTGTCGCCTTCATGATATGCACAACAGTTAAAAGAGGTGCCCAGGACTTTTATATTGAGATTGGAAGTGGATACAATGAATGGTTTTGCCTTATTTTCCTGAACATCGAAATAGGCTTCACCGGCCAACTCAACCTGCCGGTCGTTTCTACCAAAAGGGACAGGGTATTTCAAGCTGCTCCCGGCATTCAGACAAACCAATGTTCCATCGGGCAGGGTAACTGAAGACCTCATCCCTAACGGAACCTCGACTGTGTTGAATACAATCTCATCTTCGGTGATGACGGGAGATTCGCGGATAAAAAAGTACCAAATGGAAGAAAGAAGCAACGGGATAAACAAAATTGCTGCAATCCTTTCAAGATTCCGGAGAACATACAACACTGTTATTTTACCAAATAATTGTTTTTCAACTTTCGCCCGGGCTTTATCCGTATTAATTGTTGTCATTAACCGGTAATCCTCAACCGAATTCCATATTTTTTTATGTTTCTGGTAAACAATTTTGTTTTGGGGGATTTGTATCCATTCCTCCAACTCTTTCTTTTCATCGGGAGTAAGATTTCCTTCTGTTTCTTTTAAAATATAGAGTTCGTATTTCGAAATATTATCTTCCATTTTTTCTTGTCTGTACAAATAAGACGGGAAGATTTTAATTAATACGTATTGTAAAAAATCAAAAAATGAAAAAAAGTTGAAATAAATAATCTTTTAAATCTTCGCGAAGTAATTTCGATGCTTTCAGAATCTGTGTTTCGACGGTCCGGTGTGATAATTGCAGTCGCTGGGCAATTTCTTTCGATTTCAGATTCTCGTAACGGTGAAGAATAAAAATTTCACGACATTTGGGAGGCAACTTGTTAATGGATAATTCAATCATTTCGCGCAACTCAGTTTCTGCCCAAAATTCTCCCTGGTATTCCGGCTCCCTGTTGGTTTGGCGTTGCTGAAATTTCTTTCGGGTTTCCTCTTTTCTGATGAGGTCAATACAATTGTTTTTTACCGAATTGACCAGGTAGTATTTTACAGATGCTGACTTTAATGATTGTCTGTTTTCCCACAACCTGATAAAAACCGATTGAACCACATCCTCGGCTATTACCAAATCGTGCAAAAAATGATCGGCATAAACAACGAGCCCTGAATAGTAATAATTGAAAAATATAGTAAAAGCATTCCGATCGCCTTCTTTCAACTTTTCGAGAAGGAATTGATTTCCGGGGTTTGATTCATTGTTATAATGATTCGTCAAAATTGTCCTTTAGTTTCACTCCAAAATTAATGTTTAATTTTTTATAGCTTAAATTTTAAGTGATAATCTGTCGTTCAAAATTCCAAATAATACACAACAAACAATATGAAAACCCATAATGAGGGGAAAATCGTTTTTTAGATTATACCTTGTTTTGCCGCTTCATTGTACCAACCCACAAATTCTCCAATTCCTTTTGAAAAGCAGGTTTTGGTTTTGTACGCGGCATTGAACGGAT
>CAZHKI010000501.1:0-2828 GCA_964533365.1 uncultured Maribellus sp.
GTTGCAACCCGCTGTCGCCCGAACTGATGGAAAGCCCCATTGATGCCTTTGAATCATCGCGGACAGTACTTTACAACCTGAACAGGGAGTGGATACGCAAGCAGGGAGAGTTTTTCTCCGAATCGGCAGTTTCATTTTTTGCTGCCGTTATCTGGTTTTTGAAAAAGTACAGGAAGGGCGAGTATTGCACTCTGCCCCACGCCATTGAACTGCTGCAACTGGATTATGATGATTTATTCGGGATATTGGCACAGGAAAAGGACGTGGCCAACATCATCAACCCGTTTATCAATGCGCATAAGCGTGGGGCCAGCGAGCAACTGGAAGGGCAACTGGGCAGCCTGAAAATTGCCATATCCAAAATCATCAGTAAGGAGATATACTGGATCTGTTCGGGCAATGATTTTTCGCTGGACATCAACAACCCGGAGCACCCGAAAGTGGTTTGTCTTGCCAATAACCCGCTCCGCATCGAGATGTACGGGGCAGTGCTGTCGCTTTATATTACCCGGATGCTGAAAGTCATCAACCGGAAAAATCAGCACAAATCCTCGCTGATATTTGACGAGCTGCCCACCATTTATTTCCGTGGATTAGACATGCTGACAGCCACGGCACGAAGCAACAGGATATCCACGCTGCTGGGAATCCAGACCATCGACCAGTTAATCCGCGATTACGGGAAAGAACAGGCCAATGCCATACTGACCAACATCGGGAACATTTTTGCAGGCCAGTCGGTGGGCGATACAGCGAAATTTATCCAGAACCGGATGGGCAAAATCCTGCAGGAACGCCAGTCAGTGAACATCAACCGGAACACGCAGTCCACAACCTTTTCCACGCAGATGGACTACCTGGTGCCGGAAGGGAAAATAGCCACCCTCCCGCAGGGGTATATGGTTGGCCAGGTGGCCGATAATTTTGATGAACAAATCACCCAGAAAAATTTTAACTGCCTGATTACCGCCGATACAAAAAACCTGGGACATGAAGAAAGGCAGGCAGTCCCGATACCGGAACTTTATGAGTTTGACGATACCGGGGAAACCCTGGAACGTAACCGGACACGGATACAAAACGATATACTGAGCATAGTTGTATCACACCAAAAACAATAAAATCCAATGATTGAAAATACCACCTATATCAAATGCAGGCCGTCCCAGCTGGTCAATCTGGGACATTTTTTTACTGTGCTGCTGCTTTTACCCTTGCTTTTTATTCCCGGCAGCGCCATCCGCGAATTTATACCTTCGGGATTCATTCCGGATGCTGTCGAAGTGCATATACTGAGACTGCCGTTTTACGTGGTTTCAGCAGCGTTAATAAAACTGGGGTACCACCTGCTCAAAACCCGTTGCATCCGCTACGAAATCACTCCTGAAGAGCTTCAGTACACCTTCGGGATACTGCGCCGCAAACATGAATACATTGAGCTTTACCGGATAAAGGATTTTCAGGTAGACAGGCCGCTGGTTTACCGGATTCTGGGATTGGGAAACCTCATGGTTTACACATCCGATAAAACAACACCGGTATTCCGGCTGGAGGCAGTCCGTGCGCCGGAAGAAATATATACCGTCCTTCGCGGCCTGGTGGAGCTGAACCGCAGGGAGAAACACGTTTTTGAAATCGATTAACATTAAAAAGTAAAATTATGGAACAGAACACCCGTATGAAACCGGAAGACATCCCCTTTGAAAAACTGGAAAAAGTGGGGATAAACCGTGATTTTGTCAATCACATGGAAAACAATGAACTAAGGGATTTTCTGAATGGCTTCCGCTCGGAAAAGCTTTATACCGTTAATGCCCGGATCAATGACCAGGACTACCGTATTCCTGCAAAAATCAGGTTGCAGCAACAGGACGACGGTACGGTCAATATAAAGGTACACCCCATTCAGCGATTGCATATCCCCGATGAATACATGGGGTACAAATTTACCAAAGAGGACAAGGCAGCTTTGCTGGGAGACAAAAACCTGGGCAGAACTGTAGAACTTACAGGCAGGAACGGACAGAAAGATAGCTATTACCTGTCCATTGATTCCAAAACCAACGAACTGGTCCCCCTTCGCACGAAATACATCCAGATACCGGAAAAAATAAAGGGGGCCACTTTGTCGGAGGAGCAAAGGCAAAAACTGGCCAAAGGCGAAAAGGTAACCCTTGACGGGATGACCGGCAAAAACGGGAAGAAGTTTTCGGCAGCCCTGCAGGTGGATGCAGCCAACCGGAGTATAAACTTTTCCGGGTTTAAACAGGAAAAGGAGAAAGACCTGGAGCAGAAACCGGAAAAAGCAAAAGGGGCAAAACAAAAGGTTAGCTGATTTTTAAATTTTTCATAATAACCATTGAGAGGGAAACAACGAAAGAAGTTTCTCTTTCTTTTTTTGAATATGAAAAGCACAAATCAGGGAGAAAACGACCTTCGGAGAGGGGAATGCAAGATGTGTTTTTGTTCCACAAAAACGCTTGTGCCTCCCGGCAGGGGCTTTTCATCGCAGATGAAAAGTTTGATTAATCCGGCGGATTAAGATAGAAAACCATGAGGCCCAAAACAGCAAGTACCGAAAAACTGGGGGAAGGCATACGGATCCGGCTTACACCACTCGAAAAGAAACTGCTTTTGCAACGAAGCAAAAAGGAGGGTTATCTGACCCTCAGTGAATTTTGCAGGGCTAAACTGGTCCAAAAAAGGGAAATCAGAAAGATAGAAGCCACCTCTGAATTTATCCTGGCAACAAAAAAGCTGGATTTTGAACTCAACAAAATCGGGGTGAACCTGAATCAGGTTTCCAAACGGTTGAATATTCATTCTGT
>CAZHKI010000502.1:0-2819 GCA_964533365.1 uncultured Maribellus sp.
CGAAGCGCTGAAAGAACTCACCCGCAAAAACGAAACCATCGACCGTGGGGCCATTCATCAATTCATCGATTCACTCAACGTGAATGACTCTATTAAAGCAGAGCTAAAAGAAATAACACCGCAAAATTATACCGGGATTTTCTAAGCATCCCCTTAATTAATACAATGAAAGATTTAACAAATTTGCTCCGGAGGTTTCTTCCTCCTTATAAGGGAAAAGTTCTGCTGAATTTCCTCTTCAACTTGCTGGCTGCGGTTTTTGGCGCATTTTCATTCGGCCTGTTGTCGCCGGTGCTGGGTATTTTGTTCGAAACCAAAGAATATGTGAGGGAACTAATGCCTTTCGAATTTTCGCTGAAAGTGATTGAAAACAACCTTTCCTATTTTATCACCTGGATCATCGACACATTCGGACAATCGGCAGCATTGGTTTATATCGGCCTTTTTATCATTCTGATGGTGATGCTGAAAGTAGGTTTCACCTATCTGGCCAGTTTTATGATGATTGCCATCCGAAATGGCGTGGTCCGCGATATCCGCAGTAAAATTTACCGGAAAATGCTCACTCTTCCACTCGGCTTTTTCAACGACGAACGCAAGGGCGATATTATGGCACGGATGACCGGCGATGTACAGGAGATAGAAAATTCGGTGATGAACTCGCTCGATATGTTGTTTAAAAATCCTGTACTCATTTTGATTTCGCTGGTTTATATGGTGTACACCAGTTGGTCGCTGACCATATTTGTTTTTATCATGCTCCCGATAACCGGACTGGTGATTGGCAAAATCGGGAAAAGCCTGAAACGGCAATCGCGTAAAGGACAAAACAAGCAGGGCGAAATCCTGTCGATTATCGATGAAGATATTTCGGGGCTACGCATCATTAAAGCGTTCACGGCTGAAAAAAAAGCCATCGAACGGTTTGAGCGCGAAAACGAAAACTACCGGCTGATCATGAACAAACTGATGAGTCGCTATTTCCTGGCCCACCCCATGAGCGAATTTTTGGGAACAGCCGTAATTGTTATTGTGTTGTGGTACGGCGGCAACCTGATTCTTTCGGGCGAAGCCGGCGCATTAAGCCCGCAGCAGTTTATCGTTTATCTGGTTTTTTTCTATAATATCATCAACCCGGCCAAAGCATTTTCCAGCGCCCTTTACAGCGTTGAAAAAGGATTGGCATCAATGGAACGCATCGACCGGATTCTGGGACAGGAAATTACCATCAAAGAAAATCCTGAAGCCAAACCGAAAAACGAGTTTACCGGCTCTATCGAATACCGGAATGTGAGTTTTCGTTACATTAACGAAAACGTTCTCAGCCACATCAACCTTACCATCAATAAAGGGCAAACCGTGGCTTTGGTTGGAAAATCGGGATCAGGTAAAACCACTATGGTCGATTTGCTGCCTCGGTTCTGGGATGTTACCGAAGGTGAAATTTATATCGATGGTACCGACATACGCGACATGAAACTGCACGACCTGCGCAGCCTGATGGGAAATGTTAACCAGGAACCCATCCTATTTAACGAAACCTTTTTCAGCAACATTGCCTTTGGCGTGGAATCAGCCACGGAAGAGGATGTTGTGAATGCTGCCAAAATTGCCAACGCGCACGATTTTATTATGGCTACTGAAAAAGGCTACCAGACCAACATCGGCGATCGCGGCGACAAACTTTCCGGCGGACAGAAACAGCGCATCTCCATTGCGAGGGCCATCCTGAAAAATCCACCCATACTCATTCTCGACGAAGCCACTTCGGCACTTGATACCGAATCGGAAAAACTGGTGCAGGAAGCCCTGGGTAATTTAATGAAAAACCGGACTTCACTGGTAATTGCTCACCGGCTTTCAACCATTCAAACTACATCAGATGCAGAATTTCTAAGCCGTACAAATAATACTGAAAAATGGGCTGAAAATTAAATTATATTTTTTCAGCCCATTTTTTTTCAGTCCTGAAATTCACTGGCCAACACATCGGCCAGGTGTATGATTTTGATGGGTAGTTTTTGCTTGTTAATGTATGCCTGCATGTTCATCAAACACGAAGCTTCGGTTGAAACAATATATTCAGCACCGGTTTTCAGTGCATTTTCAACTTTTTGTTCAGTCATTGCCGTTGAAATGTGGTGAAATTTCGCTGAAAACGTCCCGCCAAAACCGCAGCAGGTTTCCGTATTTTCCATTTCAACCAGTTCGAGCCCCTTTACATGCTGGAGCAAAATGCGCGGTTCGTTTTTAATGCCATATTCGCGCAAGCCGGCACACGAGTCGTGAAATGTAACCGGATGGTTAAAAACCGCCCCAAAATCAACGACCTTCAAATGGTTCACCAGAAAATCAGAAAATTCAAAAATCCGGGGAATGAGCTTTCGGGTTTGCTCCAGTTGTTTTTCATCATTTTCAAAAAGTTTCGGGTAATAATTCTTAATGAAACCGGTACACGAAGCCGACGGCGAAACAATAGCATCAGCATTACAAAAAGTTTGAAGAAACCTGGCTGCAAGAGTTTTGGTTTCAGGCCAGTACCCGCTGTTGAACGAGGGTTGCCCGCAACAGGTTTGCTCCGGATTGTAACTGACGTTACAACCTGCCTTTTCCAAAACAGTAATAAATGAAGCCGCAGTTTCAGGATAAAACTGATCGATGAAGCAGGGTATAAATGCGTCAACTTTCATGTTTGATATTTTTTTCGAAAGTAGAAAAATGAATTGTCTGAAACAAAAAAAGCTGTATTTCTACAGCTTTTTCCTTTAGCACGGGAGGAGAGACTCGAACTCCCGACACCTGGTTTTGGAGACCAGTGC
>CAZHKI010000503.1:0-2815 GCA_964533365.1 uncultured Maribellus sp.
TTTAGGTGGCCTGCAACCATTGTGCGGCAGTGGAGTAATATCTACGATTTCAGTTACCTGAAGCCCGACATTTCCCAACGCCCTCATGGCCGATTCACGACCGTTGCCTGGTCCTTTAACGAATACTTTTACTTTACGAAGCCCAAGGTCATAAGCAGTTTTGGCACACTCTTCTGATGCAACCTGAGCAGCATAGGGAGTGTTCTTTTTCGAACCGCGAAATCCTTTTTTCCCCGCTGATGACCATGAAATGACTTCGCCATTCATATTGGTCAGCGTAACAATGATATTGTTAAAAGAGGAGTGGATGTGGGCCATTCCGTTGGCTTCAACCACCACAACCCTTTTTTTGCTTGTTCCAGTCTTTTTTGCCATAACTCAATTCCCTTATTTAGTAGCCATTTTTTTATTTGCTACAGTTTTACGTTTACCTTTACGGGTACGGGCGTTGTTTTTGGTACTTTGCCCGCGTACCGGCAGCCCGATACGGTGGCGGATACCCCGGTAACACCCGATATCCATTAAACGTTTAATATTCATCTGAATTTCAGACCGTAGTTCACCCTCTACCTTAAAACTTTCGTTGATAACGGTACGAATTGCACCAAACTGTTCATCATCCCAGTCCTGTACTTTTAATTCCTTGTCAACTCCTGCTTTTTCAAGAATATAGTTTGCTCTGCTACGGCCAATCCCGTAAATATAGGTAAGGGCTACCTCACCTCTTTTATTATTTGGAATATCAACACCAACTATACGTGCCATACATATAAATTTTACAGATCAATGTTACCCCTGACGTTGTTTAAACTTGGGGTTCTTTTTATTAATCACATACAAACGTCCCTTCCTGCGGATAATTTTGCAGTCGGCGCTACGTTTTTTAACTGAAGTACGAGTTTTCATTATAAAAATTCTTTAATTTTTGTATCGAAAAGTAATTCTGCCTTTGGTTAAATCGTAAGGCGACATTTCCACTTTAACATTATCTCCGGGCAAAATCTTAATATAATGCATCCGCATTTTACCTGAAATATGGGCTGTAATTACATGCCCGTTTTCCAGTTCAACACGGAACATTGCATTTGACAATGCTTCGATTATTTTACCATCTTGCTCTATTGAAGCTTGTTTCGACATAAAAAACTGTAAATTAACAACTTCTTTTTAATATTAAATGTGGTTAAATCCGGCCTTTTCAAAATTGTTATTAAAAAAACCTTTGTTTCACCTACGTTAAGGCAACTCTTCCGAATCGGTTCATCTATTCCTTAAAAAGGCAGAAGAACTTTTCCGGTTATTACATTACACCCGGACGACCTTTAATCCGGCCCGATTTCATCAGACCATCGTAATGGCGCATTAACAGGTGGCTTTCAATTTGCTGCAGGGTATCCAGTACAACACCGACAAGAATCAACAAAGACGTTCCGCCATAAAAATAGGCAAACGACTGGTTAATCCCGATTAACATGGCAAATGCAGGAAGAATGGTTACCAAACCCAAAAAGATTGATCCAGGCAAGGTAATTCTCGACATAACAGTATCCAAGAACTCAACGGTTCGTTTCCCTGGTTTTACACCGGGTATGAAGCCGCCGTTCTTTTTCATGTCTTCGGCCATTTGTGTCGGGTTAATGGTAATTGCCGTATAAAAATAGGTAAAGGCAACAACCAGTATAAACTGTACAAAATTGTACCAGAAACCGGTGATGTTTGATAATGCAGCCGCAACACCACGCAGATTTTCAGAGTTGGCAACGCCAACAATCGTGATCGGCACCATCATGATAGCCTGGGCAAAAATGATGGGCATAACACCTGCAGCATTTACTTTTAACGGAATGTACTGACGTACACCCCCGTATTGCTTGTTACCCACAATCCGTTTCGCATATTGTACCGGTATTCTCCGGGTACCTTGTACCAGCAGAATGGATGCCATAAATACGATGAACAGGATAACAAACTCGATAAGGAACATCACAAGACCACCACCCTGTTGGTTGATACGGGAAGCAAATTCCTGTACAATGGATTGGGGCAGACGTGCGATAATACCTATCATAATGATTAAAGAGATACCATTACCAATGCCTTTATCGGTAATACGCTCTCCCAACCACATAATGAACATCGATCCGGCGGTAAGAATGATTACGGAAGATATTGTAAACATCGTTCCTTTCATTGCAAAAGCCGTATCGGGCAACTGAAAATGGAGATTTGTTAAATATGCCGGCGACTGGAAAATCAGGATAACCACAGTTAAATAACGGGTTATCTGATTTATTTTCCTTCTTCCTGACTCTCCCTCCTTCTGCAACCTCTGGAAGTAGGGAACTGCAATACCAAGTAACTGGATTACAATTGAGGCAGAAATATACGGCATAATTCCTAAAGCGAAGATAGAAGCCTGCGAAAAGGCGCCTCCCGAAAACATATCGATGAGGCCAAGCAAGCCATCGGAAGTTTGGTTCTTCAGGTTTTGCAACTGTGCCGGATCGATACCGGGAAGCGAAACAAACGATCCTAACCGGTAAATTAACAGAAAGAACAGCGTGGTTCCAATCCGCAACCTCAGGTCTTCAATCTTATAAATATTCTTTAGGGTCTCAATAAATCTTTTCATTACAGTTTACAGTATTTCAGTGGTTCCTTCTAATTTTTCAATGGCTTCTTTGGCACTTTTCGAGAAAGCATGTGCTTTCACATCGAGTTTTGCAGTAAGAGTACCCCCACCAAGGATTTTGATTTTATCGTTTTTCGATGCCATCCCGGCTGCCACCAGCGAAGCGAGGTCAATGGTGGTCAG
>CAZHKI010000504.1:0-1792 GCA_964533365.1 uncultured Maribellus sp.
CGACAAACAGCGAGTGTGGCCCGTTAAACGAGTAAACAAACCCGCCGTCTTTGATTTTTGTCCAGCGCGAAGCCTGTATCGCGCCCGAGATTTTGATAGCCAACTCATAAAAATTCTTTTCCCATTCGTTAAATGAAATTTTACCTTCCTCCTTCAACCGAAGCAGGTTTCCGTAGGTACTCAGGTTGTTGAAACCGTGGTCGTGAACCCCGGTGTGACTGATGTGTGGCGCCATTTTCGCCAGTGTGTTTTTTCTGCCGTTTTCGAGAAACCAGTTGTCGCCAGTGGCATCGAACTGTAAAATGGCAGATCCATACTGAAATCCCTGGGTCCACTCGGTCCAGCCGCGGGTAGTGTATTTCCCGTTCACGGTAAAAACCGGAGAACCTTTTGAGGTATCGTAGTTCTTATCAATGTTCCTGATTTTTTCGCCTGAAAGTTCCCAGAAAAGCGACAGTTTTTTCAGGAGGTTTTCAGGCTGAAGTTGATAGTCTATATTTATCATGGTTCTTGATGATAATTTAAAATGGTTGATTGAGATTTGTGGTGATTGGAAGAGGTGAACAGGGATTTGTAGTAAATGATTGTGATTTATTGAAATTCATATCAGGTTTAATTTTATAAAAACAAAACTACCGGAAAGTTACAAAAGCGGCAAGGTATTTAAACCAGTTTTTCTGGTACAATTTTGTAAAACCACCAAAGAGAGAATGGGAATTACCTGGACTTGTAACTCCGAAGCAGTTACCATGCCATTTTCTTTATGTCCGAATTATCGGGACAGTTTTGAAGCATTTGTAACGTGGTTAATTTGAGCAGCGGATGAACAAATCCGGGAGCGATGTCGGCCAGCGGAACCAGCACAAATTTTCGCTGTGGAATGAGTGGGTGCGGAATGACCAGCGTTTCTGTTTCCAACACTGTATCATCGTAATATAAAATATCAATATCCATCCCCCGCGACATGTAACCACCCGGCTTCCGTTCGCGGCCAAACCATCTCTCAATCTGGGCGATTTTATCAAGCAGTTCTTCAGGCATAAAGCTGGTTTCAACCATTAAAACCTGGTTCCAGAAATTTTCATCGCTGTGAAAACCCCATGGCGGGGTTTCGTAAACAGGTGAACGAAGGATAATTTCACCCATCTCTTGCGAAATAAACCGCAAAACTGTACTGAAATTATCCGGTTTATTTCCAATATTTCCTCCAATCCCCAAAAAAACCTTGTGCATGGAATTGTATATTTGTAATTCTTTAAAAAAAAAATGACCAATTAAAAAACAAAAATACAAATTGATATGAAAGAATTTTTCAAATACGTATTGGCAACCGTCGTTGGAATTTTTGCCGTTACCGTAATAGGGATGATTTTATTTTTCATGGTTATCGGGGCAATTATTGCATCGACGGAAAAGCAGGTAACCGTTCAAAACAACTCCATGCTGGTATTGGACATGAGCCGCCAGGTGGTTGACCGGGCGCCCAACGATCCGTTTGAAGACCTGGAAATACCCGGGTTTAGCACAATAAAAACCATCGGGCTTGACGATATCAAAACATCGCTCGAAAAAGCCGTTTACGATGATCGCATCAAAGGCGTTTACCTGAAACTTTCAGCCGTTCCCGGAGGAATGGCGTCGCTGGAAGAAATCCGGAACATGCTGATTGCATTTAAAGACAGTTGCGACAAACCGGTTTATGCGTATGGCGATGCTTACGATCAGACCGCCTACTATTTAGCCACGGCTGCCAACAAAATAGTGGTCCACCCGATGGGCAGCGTTGACTTTC
>CAZHKI010000504.1:1802-2795 GCA_964533365.1 uncultured Maribellus sp.
GGCGGCGAACAGATGTTTTATAAAAAAACACTCGAAAAAATTGGCGTGGAGGCACAAATTGTACGCCACGGAAAATTCAAGGCTGCTGTCGAACCATTTATGCTCGATAAAATGAGCGAAGAAAACCGCGAACAAACCATGGTTTATATGAACAGCCTCTGGAACCACATGCTGAAAGGAATTTCGGAAAGCCGAAACATTCCGGTTGACGATTTAAACCGGATGGCCGATGAAGTGCAAACTTTCAAAAAAGGAGAAGATATGGTCAAATCCGGACTGATTGACGCGGCCAAATATAAGGATGAAGTACTGGCCGATTTACGTGAAATCGCCGGAATCGATAAAGAAAAAGGAATTCCAGTCATCGGCGTGTCGAAATATGCTGATGTACCGGTAAAAGGGAAAAGCAAAAAATTCAGCCGGAATAAAATTGCCGTGATTTATGCCAGCGGCGATATTGGGATGTCGATGGGCGGACAATCCATCATTGGCGATGAACTGGGCCGCGAAATCCGTAAAGCCCGTCAGGACAGCTCCTACAAAGCCATTGTACTGCGGGTAAATTCCCCGGGCGGCAGTGTATTCGACTCGGAAGTGATTTGGCGCGAAGTTAAACTGGCTGCCGAAGAAAAAACCATGGTCGTTTCGTTTGGCGACGTGGCGGCTTCGGGCGGGTACTACATTTCGTGCCCGGCCGACCTGATTGTTGCCCAACCCAACACCATTACCGGCTCCATCGGGATTTTCGGCATCATACCAAACTTTGGCGATTTACTGAAAAACAAAATCGGGATTTCAACCGATGTGGTAAAAACCAACAAAAATTCAGATTTGCTGACCATGACCCGGCCCATGACCGAGTACGAACGCCAGATGATGCAGGTAAACATTGAAGAAGGATACGACACTTTTATTTCGCACGTAGCCGAAGGACGAAAAATGAGCAAAGAACAGGTGGACGAAATTGGACAGGGCCGTGTGTGGACCGGTGAA
>CAZHKI010000505.1:0-2794 GCA_964533365.1 uncultured Maribellus sp.
AATGGTTTTGTAACGTGGGTACTGGCCACTGGTGAGCCAAATGGCTTCGAGGTTCGTAAGCAATCGGCCTGGTACAGGTGACGCAATCCGGTACTTTCTATCGTTGTTTTAAAAATTCCAAAAATATTCCGACATCGGTTGGACTTTTTTGGAATCTGTTCTAAAATTGG
Source organism: uncultured Maribellus sp. (assembly GCA_964533365.1). Classification (GTDB taxonomy): domain Bacteria; phylum Bacteroidota; class Bacteroidia; order Bacteroidales; family Prolixibacteraceae; genus Draconibacterium. The sequence continues at coordinate 171 of CAZHKI010000505.1, forward strand.
TATGGACTTGCTGATTTTTCTGAACGCCCCTGACCATTGTCTGAATCAGTTAGACTTTTCTGATCATTTTTTGATGCCTTCCAGTTGTGCGGCAACAGATCGGCCAGGTCCAGACTGTAATCGTTATTATACACCGGTATTCGGGTCAGCACATCGGTCAGCCATTCCCGGGGATTAACTCCGCAGGTTTTGCAGCAACCCAGCAGGGAATACATGATGGCTGCATTCTCAGCGGCCTCATGATTACCGCAGAACATAAAATTTTTCCGACCCAGACTCAAATCACGAAGTGCATTTTCGGCCAGGTTTGTGTCCAACTTGTACCTCCCATCCAGGTGATATCTTGAAAGACGGTGAAAAAGTGAGTAAGTGTAAGACAGGGCTTTGCCCATCCGCCCCCGGGGAAACACCTTGGGGTAATAACTCACAATCCACTTTTCGAAGGCGCACAGGATCGGATAAGCCAACCGTTTTCTGAGTTCTGCCCGCCGGGTGTAATCCATGTTCTGGTCATCAGCCATCGTTTCCACTTTATAAAGCAAACTGATCTGGTCCAGTGCATACTCTGCCCCTTTCTTGTCTTCCTTTAAGGCTTCAGAAAATTTTCTTCTGGCGTGCGACCAGCAACTGAGCAACAGAACCCCTTTCTTGTTTTCGTAGATGGAATAGGCTTCATAGCCGTCCGACTGGACTGCACCCTTAAAATCCTTCAGCAGTTCGACCACCACCTTTTGTGCCCGCGACCCTTTATCGTAATGAAAGAAAACCAGGTTCTCCATCACCGAGCGGACCATCCACATGTAGGCTTTTACCGCCCGGTGCTTTTCATCGTTGATCACCGGTACCGTACTTTCATCCACCTGGATATAGTCACAGGAAAGAACAATCTCTTTTAATCTGTAGTACAGGGCCCGAAGCAAATCTCCTGCTCCCTGGAACCACCCGTTAACCGTTGACCCCGGTGGAGAAAATCCTGCCAGTCTAAAGATGGCCAGTTGCCGGTGAAAGGGCAGATGGAACAGGTACTTGCCCATCAGCAGTTCAGCCAGCAGGGAAGCACCGGCATTGCTGCGCGGTAAAGGCAGGACCGGTAATGCGGCAATACGAATGTGCTCTTCTTTTTGATCTCCTTCGCCCGGGGAGGTAACCTGACTACCCGGTTTTCTTGCATATTTGGGGCGGATGATCCGCCTGACATACATTTCTCCCGGCTTGTATTCCAATACTTCGGTAACTTCTTCCCCGATCCTTACCCAGTTCTGATCAATTCCTTCCGGCTCAATGGTTTCTTCTTCCCGGCGAAGGCCTTCCGGCAGGGGCAGGCGTACAGGCTGTTTCTTTTCCCGGTCCGGCTTTTGACGTTTGTAGCTGATAATCTCTTCCTGGGCTTCTTTGATTGCTTCTTCCTCCTGGGGTAACACATCCAGGCCTTCAAAATCGATTACCCGCTGGTCAGGATCCCGGGGAATATATTTTTCACTGGACGGCTTCCAAAACTTATGCCGGTACCAGGCCAGCTGGTCTGTCAGCTTGCGGATCTGCTCTTCCTTTTCCTGGATTTTTTCATCCTTCTTCTGAATCACAGTATCCTTTTTCCGGAGTGTATCCTCTTTCTGCTGCAGTTCAGCATCTTTTTGGCGGATCATCTCATCCAGATGCTTTTCCCGGGTACCATTGGCAATATCCCGCAGCCGGGAAAGCTCCAGATAGAGCTCGTCGCGCTCCTGCAGCAGGGCTTCAACCAAGCGGTCCTTATCTGTGAAATTGCTCATGCACCGTGGGTTTGATGATGAGTTGAAGATACTGAAAACACCCCAAACTGCCAAGAAAATCAGGCAGAAAAGCGAATATAGTTTAAATTATTTTAACGTCTTTTCAGGTACTGTCTCCGCACTTTTGCCTGCTGGATCATCAGCATCAGATCGGGCCAGCCAATGGAAACGGAGGCCGTATTTTCATCGTCGAACGAAGGAAGGGAAAACACCCCGTTTTCCAGCCTTTTGTGGTAGATAACCAGCCCGCCATGCTCCAGGTGCAGTATTTTCATAATTGTAGCAGAACGGTTCACGAAGATGAACGCCTCTCCGCTGCGTACATCCCGTTTCATCACCGAAGAAACAATACCGCTGAGCGTGTAAAAGCTTTTCCGCATATCAACTCCTCCCGGATAAAGGTAATATTGAAGTTTGTCATGAAGATGAAACATGGCCTAATCGTATAAATGGGCCATGACCTTCAATAAGGCCATATCCGGTTGCTGTTTCAACAATACCCTCGTGCCGTTGGGAAAAACAAACTCCAGCAAAGTCCCGTTGTGATCTGCCGGTGTCGCTTTGGAACTGACCATTGCGCCATTCCCCGAACGCTGCACCGCAAATGAGTTCTGTATGGTTAGCGGAATAAACTCTTTGGGCCTGCTCTTTTCCCGGTGCTTTTTTAACCAGTAATAAAAAGTTGAAGGGTGAATCCCTTCATTGGAGCAGAAATCCCGCACACTAAGGCCTGACCCCTGCTGCCGGGACAACAGTTCTTCAAAAAATAATTCGTTGATCATAGCTTTTCATTTTCACGAAAGCTAAAATAACAAAGCCCTTGCTGCAATACGTATCAGGCCGATTGCTTAC
>CAZHKI010000506.1:0-2792 GCA_964533365.1 uncultured Maribellus sp.
ATGCCCACCTGCCCGTACATATTCTTCCAGTTTGTCTTTTACTTCATGTCCGCCGGTCAGTTTTCCACCAATCACCAGCACCGGATATTGTTCCAATAGCCAGAGCGGGGCATCGCTCAGAATACAATCGGCTATATCTCCGTAAGGCGTTAGGGAAATAAATCCCGTTTCATCGTGAAAATAGGACGCATCCCGGTATTCAGGGTATAACATGGACAACACTCCGTCGGTCAGATAATCTCCCTCATCGTATGGAAGATTTCCCCATACCCGAAAGACATGACTGGTATAGAGGTGCCGGGGAAACGACCAACCCGAAAAAAAGTCGCACATGACTGCTACCGGAGTGTACATGGTTCCCGGATTCCCGTATTTCTGCACCCATTGGTTCGCCGATTGTTGTATTTTTCCTATCGGGCTGAGATTTCCCTTATTATCCAGAAATCCCGATTCAAATCCAACGGCGATACAATTGTACAGGATATGGTTAACCATCAACCGTTTCAATAAACTAAGGCTGGTTCCTTTGGTAGCGCCCATGGTTCCGTCGTTGCTGGTGTAACCTTCGTAATTTTTAGCCCCCCAGCGGTTCCATACCGAGGCATTTCCAAACCAGGGAACTCCGTATTGTTTACCTGCCCCCCGGATAAAGGAGTAATAGATCTGAGAATTGGGCAAAGCCTGCGCTGTTTCAGCCCCAATCATCGTATAAATTCCTTCTCTCAGAAAATAATGCCCGTAATTGAGGGAAACAAGGGTTGCCAGTTTATTGCCGAGGCGATCGCCCAAGCCCTGAAAATGATTCTGGAAATTGAGGTATTGTTGCTCCCGGCTGCTCCCGATCAGGCTCATCTGGTCGGCAAATCCACCGATGTAACGGCCATCCTGTTCTCCATTGTCCATCCCCAGCCAACGTGGGCCCAGTTCCTTCTCCAGATAATTGAATGTTGAAGCGGGAACCATAAATTGTTGCCAGAAATAAGGGTCAGAATAAACATTTCCCAATTCTTTTTTCTGACCGGCTGTGCCTGGTCCGGAACCGGGGACATAACCCCAAATATCGAACAAAAAAAGACCCCGTTGTTTTATTTCCCCTACAATATCTTTAAAATCATCGCGGTAAAGGAAAGAATAAACCGGCCAGACGATATTCCCCAAATTTTCCTTTACTGTATATTTGTCGAGCGTACTTTTATAGTCGTCGTCAAACCCACGAAGGGAAATAAACTGTATCCGGTTGCCAAACAAATCAGCATCGGGAGGCTGAACCGCCCTTCTTTTATCGTCGGGGTGTTGACGGGGATTCATCGGATGGTTGTACAATCTGATCTTACTTTCAGTTAAAGTTTGTGCATATCCGAAATTTACCAAAATGAAAAAACAGAAAAAACCAAAAACAACCCGAGATAAATACAAATTATTCATAATTATAATTCATTTGTCTGTTTTCATCTCGTTTTAATTAAGCCACCGGTTCCCTTTCGGCCCGATTTCATGAATGGGGATGGTTTGCAGCCCGTAGTTTTTCAGAACTTCCGGCGAGCAGATTTCTTCCACGGTTTTTCCTTCAGAAACAATGGAAGTGTTGTTTTCGATAACCTGACTGCCGTTGTCTTTTAAAAACACGTTGGGACAGTCCACCACCAGGTTGTTTTTAATCGTGTTGATATTAATTCCGGTCCGGATATTTTTTAGTTCAGGATACTTGTTTTGATACAGGTCGGAAAGAATATCCACATCCTCGTATATTTTCTTTAGAATAAAAGGCGATTCGAGTTGCTGCAGCCAGCGTTCCTCAGCCCAGTGTGAAAAACTTACCGCAGCGAGACAGTGGTAAAACAGGTTATTTTCTACCAGATTATCTTTCCCTCCGTGAATTTGCACACCACCAAAATGTTGTGCGCCACAGCGTTCGAAAATATTACCAAAAATGGAAATCCCCGAAATCATGTCGTCGAGGCGGACGCCGGCAGCGCCGTGTCGGGTTCCGCCGGAAATGTCGGACCAGCGGTTGTAGCGGATGACAACTCCCCGGTATGATGGATTATAGTACATATCCAATCCGCCCTGGTCGTCCGATTCGTTCACCACATGGCTGATTTCGTTGTATTCCACCAACATATCATTCCCTTCCAAACGCATGGCCGAAGAAGAAGAATTGCTGAAACGGTTATTGCTGATGCGGATGCCGCAACCTTCGGCATAAACGGCGGGTTCGTAAGTCCGTTTGAATAAGGAGAAATTATCGACGACGGAATTTTCCACAAAATGGCTGGCCGGAGCCAAAGTTTTCCGGTCGCCGCCCTTGAGTTTAATGCCGCTGAAACCCAACGTGCGGAGCAAACATCCGGAGATACCATGCCCCGTCCCTTCTTCAATGTGGATTCCGTCTTTTCCGAACCGTTCAAACCGGCAATCCGATACGAGACAGTTTTCGCCGCGCTGCATAAGAACAGCGCTGCCCCGGCTTTCCTGAAATGTCAGTCCCTGCAAGGTAACATTCGAACAGCTTTTCATTTCGACCATAAACGGCGCAGAAAAAACTGACAGGGTTACTTTTGCCTGATTAGGGTCAATCCCAACAGGCGGAAACCAGTACAACAACCCGTCGGCGCGGTCGAGGTACCATTCACCCGGCTGGTCGATCTCGCAAAACAGGTTCAGCCCGAAATAGCGGAGGCTGTCTTTGTAACCGTAGTGATGAAAAGGTTCGCTGAGATAAATCGTTTTTGTGCGGGTATCCACCTTCTCCACTTTCTGAAACTCATCGCTCCAGTCCCAGTACCAGTAGC
>CAZHKI010000507.1:0-415 GCA_964533365.1 uncultured Maribellus sp.
AGATATCTGCATCATTTAGATTACCCGTGAAAGAAAAATGATCAATAGACTCGCCTAATTCTTCTTTAATATCAAGCACTATCTTTCGTATACGCAACAAATCATACATTGCTAAATTCAACGCGCTATCATCTTCATTAATACTTCCAGCGATTTTAGAATGTCGTCGTGCATCAGTTTCAGGATAAAATTCCAGAGTACAAAGAAATCATTTTTTCTGAAAAATAAGAGGGGTGGAAATGTTTGGCCCACTCGCGGCCTTTCGATTGTAATCCTGTTCTAACATTCTCGTTTTCGAGCAGTTGAACAATGGCTTTTACAATTTCCGCCGGATCGGCTGGATCGCACAGCAGGGCAGCACCTCCGGCCGTTTCGGGCAGGGCCGAAAGGTTCGAAGTCACAACCGGGCAACCAC
>CAZHKI010000507.1:425-2785 GCA_964533365.1 uncultured Maribellus sp.
TCGACTCAATGACCGGCAACCCGAAACCTTCGTAAAATGGAATATAAACCGACAGTTTGGCTAACTGGAAAAGCCCGGCCAAATCTTTCCTCGGGATGTTGCTTAAAAACTTGACCTGCTGGTCTAACTGGTTATCGGAAATATATTTTAGTAACTCGGCGCTGTAAATGGTGGGGTTTCCAACCAAAACGACAGGTAAATTGATATTCCCCTCGTGAACAGCCTTTAACAGCGCCAGTTGGTTTTTACGTCGTTCGATGGTACCGACCGACAGGATAAAATCTTCAGGAAGTTCGTATTTTTCAAACAGATAGCCCGGGTTTTGAATTTCGTAATAGCGGGGGGAAACCGACTGGTAAACCACCTCGATTTTATCAGGGTTGACGTTAAAGAAATGAACAATATCATCTTTGGTCTGGTTGCTGATGGCGATAATCCGGGTGGCCGCCGTGCAGGCATATTTTACTTTCTGGTAGTAAATGTTACGATCGACCGGCTTGTAAAACTGTGGAAAACGCATAAAAATCAGGTCGTGAATGGTAACCACCGACGGAACTTTTGTTTTATGAATCCCGTCGGGCAGTTCGTTGCTCAACCCGTGAAAAAGGTCGATCTCGTGTTTTTGCAACTGCCCGCTCACTGAAAAACTGCGCCACAGCGATTTGAAAATTTTTGAAACTGAACTGTCGGGCGAAATCACGTCAAAATCTTCGTAATGATGAAAAAGATCTTTTTTGATTTCCGGGGTGAACAAAACATAGTTGTTTTCGGGATAATAATGGCGCAGGGAAATTAACGTGTTCCGACTGTAATTTCCCAGCCCTGAGGAGTTTAGAAAAGCCCGCTTGGCGTCAAATCCGATTTTCATCATTATTTATATTAAAGTATTTCTTAAATATTACTGAAACCGCACTAATTACTATCAAACCTAAACAAAGCGCTTTCATTTCCCGATGTACAGTAACCCAATCCGTGATTTTTAACACCTGGTGCAGATGTTTTTTTCACACCCGATCCTGATATTCAGATTGTCGCCGTAAAATACGAAAAATGCCGGGTTTAAGTTCCCGGCCTCTCCTCTTAATTCTCAATTATATGTTAAAATCTTTCAGTCTGTCGAAGTCGAGGGTGGCGAAATAGTCATCCAATGTTTCGGCCCGCCTGATTTGGACGACTTCACCATTTTCGCGCAGCAAAAGTTCGGCCGAGCGCAATTTGCCGTTGTAGTTAAATCCCATGGCATGCCCGTGGGCGCCGGTATCGTGAATAACCAGAATGTCGTCGGGCTCCAGTTCGGGCAACAGCCGGCCGATGGCAAATTTATCGTTGTTTTCGCACAGCGACCCGGTTACATCGTATTCCACGTTATGCGCCAGGTTTTCTTTCCCGGGAATGGTTATATGATGATAGGCGCCATACAGTGCCGGACGCATCAGGTTGGCCATGCTGGCATCGAGCCCGGCAAATGTTTTATAGGTTTTTTTGATGTGGCGGACCTTCGTCACCAGATATCCGTAAGGACCGGTAATGGCGCGTCCCGATTCAAAGAAAATCTTCAGCGGTGCCAGTCCGTTGCCAACAATCATTTTTTCGTACAGTTTTTTAATACCCGCGCTGACGTATTCCAAATCAACCGGTTTTTGTTCCGGTTTGTAAGGAATACCGATTCCGCCGCCCAGGTTAGCAAACTCAATGTGTATCCCTACCTTTTCTGAAACTTCGACAATCAGTTTAAACAGGATCTCAGCGGTTTCGATGAAATAGTCGGGATCGAGTTCGTTGGAAGCGACCATGGTATGGATTCCGAAATGGTTGACACCTTTTTCTTTTAACATTCGGTAGCCGTCAATCATCTGCTGGTGGGTAAAACCGTATTTGGCATCCTCGGGATGGCCAATGATCAGGTTGCCCTGTTTTAAATCGCCGGGATTGTAACGCAAACAAATGGTGTCGGGCAAACCCACGTTTTTATCGAGATATTCAATGTGCGAAATGTCGTCGAGGTTAATGATGGCTCCCAATTCGTTGGCCATTTGAAATTCGCTGGCCGGTGTATCGTTCGATGTCAGCATGATTTCATCGCCGTTCATCCCGACCCGCTTTGCCAGTTCCAGTTCGGCCTCCGAACTGCAGTCGATCCCGAATCCCTCTTCCCGCAAAATTTTCATCAGGTAGGGATTGGGCGCAGCTTTTATGGCATAAAATTCCTTAAACCCTTCGTTCCACGAAAAGGCATTTTTAAAATAGCGGGCATTTTCACGCATCGCTTTTTCATCGTAAATATGAAACGGGGTTGGAAAATTTTGGATAATATTTTCAATCTGTTCTTTTGAAAAAGGTAATTTCTTTTCGGTCATGGT
>CAZHKI010000508.1:0-2780 GCA_964533365.1 uncultured Maribellus sp.
GGAATTTGGGTTAATTGCTTTTTGCCGGTAATAGCAAATCGTGTAATCCGCAGGTCCTGCAATAAAACGGGTAAAAGGAAGCGTGCAATTATGGGTTGCATCCGGCATGGCCTCGTTTCCCAGAATCCCTTCCTGGGTCATCAGGTTAGGGAAAGTACGGCTAAAGCCTGTTGGCCGGTATTCATCATGGATATTTACCATCAGGTGGTAATCGGCACATTTCCTTACGGCTTCGTGCAGCCATGTTGTCCAGCGGTGAGACCCAACCTGTACAAAACCAAATTTTAACCCGCTAATCCCCCAGTCACGATACAACGGCAGCAATTCATCTAATTGTTTGGCCAATGCCCTCTGGTTCACATACAGAAATACGCCAATTCCGTTCTTTTTGGCATAATCAGTTACCTGTGGCAAATCCAAACCTCCCCGTGGCCGTTTGTCCAATTCTTTCGAAACCGAACTGGCGTTTGATGCCATCGAGTATTCATATCCGTACCAACCGGCGTCAAAATGGATGTATTGGAGGTTCCTTTTTACGGCAAAATCCACCAGTTGCATGGCGCCGGTGGTGGAAAGCGACATTTCCCGCATCACCTTGCCTGGTTTTATCCAACTGGTTTCTTCCAATTTTGAAGGAGGGTTCAGATTTAATATCAGATCATTGTTTTGAAGCAGGTCTCCTGGTTTCTCTGCCACCATCACTACCCTCCACGGAGTACAAAAAGGAGTGATTTCGTCCACTTCACCATACAACGAACAAACAACCGTATTCTTTTTCTTCGTACTCAATGCAAACTTTGTCCGCGAATAATTAACCATTTCTGCTTCGGTCAGGCAGGCAAACAAACCACCCGGTAGTTCCATCGTGAGCGGGCGCTCACACTCCGCCGGCCAGTTGGACAAGGGAAGAAACTGGTAAGTTGCCTGGGCCGATTGCGTAAACCATGCTTTTGTCCCTTCGGGCAGGGTAAATTCAGTTTGTTCGGATGTAATATGCAAATATTCCCCGCCATCCGGATGTTCCGGAATAAAGTACCGAAAAGCAACGCCTTCGTTATATACACGAATCTGTAAATGTACTGAGCGTCGGGGGTGCAACGAATCGGAAAGAGCTATTTCCAAAATATTATAATGATCACGAATCGAGTTTCGCTCCCCATAAATGGGATTCCAAACAGTATCTTTCCTGTTTCTCAGAATTTCCTTCATACCGGTAATCTGAAACGTATTTTTACCTTGCCAGCAATGAATCCCTAAATCGGAATTAATGATTATCGGCTTGTTTTTGTATTGAATCGAATAGGAAAGTTTGTTCCCGTCTTCTGATTTTACCAAAGCCAGATACATCTTCAGATTTCTGTCAGGCGACAAAACAGATTGCCCGTTTACAAAAAGGCACCCACTACACAAAATCGAAAAAATATAAAACTTTAGCTTCATGGATATTATTCTTGTCCGTTTGTCAACCCCATCTTTTTAAATTCAATATTCCGAAATCCGGGAAGCTTTTTAAAAACCTCTGCATTTTGCCGAATAGTAAAATCTTTGTTTTTCATATCAGCGAAACCCGGATCATCGTTTGTCTTCCAGAAGCTTTTGCCCTGATAACTACCTTTCGCGAATTCGCCGCACCGAACCAACAAATCATTCGAGGTGTAATTGATTCGGGAAGGAAGGTTCAGAGTATCACGCAAATTTATCAGCATCGGGTAAGCATCCTGATAAACCTTTGAATCAATATCTACTTTTGCCAGCCGTCCGGGAACTACTCCTTTGGTCAGGTACCCAACCCACTTTTTATCGTTCCATGGAGAACTGCCGTATGCCCGTTTACATTCAATAAAAACATTGTTTTCCATATAATTCCCGTAACCGCCATTGATATGAAAAGCGCCAAAGCCACTACCCCGTCTTTCGGGGTTTCCGCAACGGTAAAAAATATTATCGGTTATGCTGATTCCACAGTTACCATCGTCGAGATAAACTGCACAAACCAGGTTTTCTGACTGGATAACAGAATCGAAGAAATTATTCCGTATGATCGTTCCCTGGGCCGACGGGTCGCGGCCTGTATATATCGCCCCTGCATCGGAAGTATTTGTACACACGTTTTGAATGTGGTTGTATTCAATCAGGTGGTTGTTTCCCCAGAATTGGATGGCCATGTGTGGCGCATCGTGGATGTAACAATGACTGACCGTGTTGCCGACACCTTTCATGGCTATTGCAGCTACCCCGGTTTTCCGCATTTTGCAGTAATCGTAAAATTCACAATTACTTATCACACAATTTGCCGAAGTCAGGTTTTTACGGTCACCACCTTCCAGGTAAATTCCACCGGAACCGGTTTCATAAATTTTACAATTCGCAATCCGGATATTGCTGTTCTGAATTTGCGGATTGACAACCCGCTTTTTTATCGGAGGAAGTTTTACTGATGAATAACTTTCACCAACGCTTATCCCCAGTAAACTGACGTTACGAAAAGTGCAATTCCGGATTTGGACGTTATCGGCATCATCCATAAATATGCCCATTCCACGGCTGCATTCAAAATCAATTCCACTCAACGAAATCCCCGAAGTATTATAAAAAACAAAAAAAGGTTCCGTCAATTGGGAAAGTTCGATCGTGGCATTTTCCAACGATGAAGGAGGCCACAGATACAATTTTCCGTTTTCACGATCGAGATAGTATTCGCCGGGCAAATCAATCTCTTCCAAAAGATTGTACACGTAATATCCCCTGAGTTGGCGGGCATGGGCCAAATCCCAGGTGCT
>CAZHKI010000509.1:0-1155 GCA_964533365.1 uncultured Maribellus sp.
CGGAAATACACGTGGAAAAACAGATCGCACCGAAAGTTGAAAAAACAGAAATTCAGAAAGAAGAAAAACCTTTGGCTGTACCGGAAAAAGTGAAGCTGACTTCGGTGGCCAAAGAAATGATGAAAGAACATGGATTATCGGTGGAAGACGTCATTAACGGATTAAAACGGCTCGGGAAAAAAGAAGTGGAAGCTGTGCTGAACCTGTCTGCTGAAATTCCCGTTTCTGCAGCTGTTCAACCCAAACCAGCAACAAGGGAAACCGATCGACAGAAAATGACGCCATTGCGCCGGAAGCTGAGTGAACGCCTTGTGGCCGTGAAAAACGAAACAGCCATGCTGACCACCTTCAACGAAATTGATATGAGTTTTGTGATGGATTTGCGGCAAAAATACCAGGATCAGTTTGTGAAGAAATATGGGTTGAAAGTGGGATTTATGTCGTTTTTTACCAAAGCCGTTGCCCTGGCCATGGATTTTCACCCGTCGGTAAATGCTCAAATTGACGGCGACGAGTTGATTTTTCCGCAATTTGTCGATGTGGGAATTGCAGTATCGACACCGAAAGGCTTAATGGTTCCCGTTGTCCGTAATGCTGAAAGCAAAACCATCCCGCAAATTGAGATCGAGATTAAAGAGCTGGCTGAAAAGGCGCGCAACAAAAAGATTTCGGTGGATGAACTCACCGGCGGCACATTTACCATTACCAACGGAGGTGTTTTTGGTTCGCTGTTGTCAACTCCCATCATTAATCCGCCGCAATCGGCCATTCTGGGCATGCACAACATTGTGGAACGTCCGGTAGCTGTTGGAGGGCAGGTGGTTATCCGCCCCATGATGTATGTGGCGCTTTCGTACGATCACCGTGTAATCGACGGAAAAGATTCGGTCGGGTTCCTTGTAAAGGTAAAAGAGTTGATTGAAAATCCGGAACGGATGTTCACTGCGGGTCACGATGCCGGAAAATTGCTGCTTGGAATCTGATGCTATGCCAGATAAAGGAATGATTCCGGATTTGCGGAATCATTCCTTTATTTTATGCAGTTTTCAAATCATCAGTAGCACAACCTTCGCGGTATTCGGCAATAATATCCTTCACCTGGCTGGGCGCTACCCGTCCGTAAACTTTTCCGCCAACGGTAACCACTGGCGCCAA
>CAZHKI010000509.1:1165-2780 GCA_964533365.1 uncultured Maribellus sp.
ACCTGATTCTCAAACCATATACACACCCAACACGCAGCGCAGGCAATTGATGGAAAATTTTCCATCGCTGGTTGATTCGCCCACTTCCACTTTCAACTGGCGCTTGAATTCATTCAGAACCTGTTCGGCGCCCCTGACATAACAAGCTGTACCCATGCAAATGGATATGGGAAATTCGCCGTGCGGAATCATGGTGAAAAAACTGTAAAAGGTAACCACACCATATACTTTAGCCACAGAAGTGTTTAATTCACGGGCAATCACTTCCTGCACTTCAGCGGGTAAATACCCCAGTTTTCCCTGAACCTGATGAAGTACATTGATCAATTCGCTCTCTTTGTTTTCAAACTCAGTACAAACATCTTTGATGATTTGGATGGTATGTTCTGCTAATTTAATTTTTGGCATTTTCTGTCGGTTTACTATTCATGCAATTAATTAATCACGCATTCATACATTTTACAATGTACGGTCGAAATACTGGGTATGCAGCAAATGATGGGCTTTTTCGCTCATCGGATGTCCGAAAAATTCTTTGTACAGTTCAATGATATACGGATTTTGGTGTGATTTCCGCAACTTTTTATTTCTGTCTTCTTCGTAAATGGCCATTTGCCTTTTTTTCAGGACTTCGGCATTACCATGATGATACGGTTGTCCGCCTCCACCAATACAACCGCCCGGGCAACTCATAATTTCAATGGCGTGAAATTCGCTTCTCCCGGCCTGAATATCTTCCAGCAACCTCCGGGCATTTCCCAGTCCGTGGGCAATGCCGATATTAATGGGTGTTCCGTTGAAATCGATGGTTGCCTGCCGGATTCCTTCCATTCCACGAAGTTCTTCAAAATCAATCCGGGGAAGATCTTTTTTGGTGAATAATTCGTAAGCTGTTCTTACGGCAGCTTCAATTACACCTCCTGTGGTACCAAAAATTACACCGGCACCGGTTGACTCGCCCAGCGGGTTGTCAAACTCTTCATTCGGCAAAGTACGGAAATCGACATTCGAGATTTTAATTAGTGCGGCCAGTTCACGAGTAGTGATGGCATAATCCACATCGGGATTCCCGTTTACTTTAAATTCATCGCGGCCACATTCGTATTTTTTGGCCAGACAAGGCATAATGGAAACAACCACCAAATCTTCGCGTTTGATTTTTAGTTTTTCAGCGAAATATGATTTTGCAACTGAACCAAACATTTGCTGGGGCGAACGTGCCGTTGACGGAATATCTTTCATCCCGGGAAACTGGTGTTCGAAGAATTTCACCCAGGCCGGGCAACAGGAAGTCAGAATGGGAAGTTTTACATTTGTATCGCCGGCCAGATGTTTTGATAACCGGTTGAGCAGTTCCGTCCCCTCTTCCATAATGGTGAGGTCGGCGCTGAAATCGGTATCGAAAACGTAGTCGAATCCAAGCCGGCGCAGGGCGGCAACCAGTTTGCCGGTAACCAGTGTTCCGGGCTCCATGCCAAATTCCTCGCCCAATGCGGCCCGAACAGCAGGCGCGGTTTGCACGATAACTGTTTTGGAAGGATCAGATAACGCCCGGACCACTTTCCCGGTTTCATCGACTTCGGTTAACGCACCAGTGGGGCAGACAGCTACACAC
>CAZHKI010000510.1:0-2773 GCA_964533365.1 uncultured Maribellus sp.
TAAAAAACAATCCTGAAACAGATAAACTTCTGCTTTTCAAAAAAACGCAAAAACTGTTAGTCCGTTTTCTGTTTATCTCTTTTGCCGAAGACCGATTGTTGCTCCCGCTCAATTCAATCAGCGAGATTGTAAAGCAGTGGGCTGACTTAAAAGAAAAATACGACGAATATTTCCCGTTGTACTCCCGTTTTAAAAAGTATTTCGGGTACATGAACACCGGCTACAATGGGAAGAAATATGACATTTACGCATACAACGGCGGACTTTTCAAACCCGATGAAATTCTGGACAACATTTCGATTGACGATGATATTTTGTACGAACACACGCTGCAGTTGAGTAATTACGATTTTGAAACCGAGGTTGACGTAAACATTCTAGGGCACATTTTCGAGCACTCGCTGGGCGAGATTGAAAATGTGCAAGCCGAAATTAAAGGCGAAAAAATTGACAGCCAAAAAACAAAACGTAAAAAAGACGGCATTTTTTACACGCCAAAATATATTACCAAATACATTGTTGAAAATACGGTTGGAAAACTCTGCGAAGAAAAACGGGCTGAACTTGGAATTGTTGACGAAGAATATGCCAAAGGCAGAAAAAACAGGAAAAAGGAAATTGTACGCACACTCGACAAAAAACTGGACGATTACCGGAGTTGGCTTTTAACGTTGACCATTCTTGACCCGGCTTGCGGTTCGGGGGCTTTTTTAAACCAGGCGCTGGAATTCCTGATAAACGAACACCGTAAAATTGACGAGTTGCGCGGACAACTTTTGGGCGGTGCCATTATTTTCTCCGACATTACCACCGACATTTTAGAGAAAAATATTTATGGAGTTGACCTGAACGAAGAATCGGTTGAAATTGCCAAACTTTCATTGTGGCTGCGCACCGCGCAAAAGGGACGGAAACTAAACACACTCAGCAATAACATAAAATGCGGAAACTCGCTGATTAACGACCCCGAAGTTGCCGGAGAAAAAGCATTCAACTGGCAAAACGAGTTTCCTGATATATTTGCCAACGGTGGTTTTGACGTGGTGATTGGAAATCCACCGTATGGAATACTGATTGATAAAAATATTCAAAATTACTATACAGAACATTTTCCTTTAACTCAATATAAAACAAATCTCTATGTGCTTTTTATAGAAAGAATGCTACAAGTATTTGAAAAAGGTATTATCCATTTTATTATTCCAAAATCTTTGCTGTTTAACTCATATTATGAAGCAATTAGAAGAGAGTTAATCAAAAAAACAGAATTAAATGAAATTTTTACAATAACCGAGAAAGTATTTGAGGATGCTGAAGTAGGTAGCAGTTTATTGTTACAGTTCACGATAAGAAAAAAATTCAATATAAAAAATATTGTAAGATTAGCGGTTGCCGAGAAAATTGAAAATTTTGTAACAAACTTTGGATTAATAGAAAACTATATTGAACAAGACTATTATTTAACCATTCCCAATTGCGAAATTTCTGTTGTTTCTGCCAATTCTCAATCAATACTTGAAAAACTTCATAATCATAAAAAGCTTAAGGACTTTTACTCATTAAAAAATGGTCTTAATCCGGGCAATGTAAAGCATATCTTAGTTTGTGATACAAAGGATTCTGAAAACCATAAACCGATTATTTGGGGGAAAGATATTTCTCGCTATAATATTTCATGGTCAGGTCAATACATCAATTACGATACTTCAATTGGTGAAAAAATAACCCTTGATGAGATAAAATCAAAAGAAGGGATGAACAAACAAAATAGAATTGATTTCGCTCTGCGTTCACCTGATTTATTTGAAACTAAAAAAATTGTGATTCGGAAAACCGGAGATTCATTAATTGGGTGTATAGATAATGACAATTTTTACTTTGACACTTTAGTTCATGGCATATATTTACTTAATAACGAATATTCTCTTGAAGCCTTAATAGCTTTATTAAATTCAAAACCTGCAACGCTATTTTATAGATTACTACATGACATAAAAGGTAAGGTTTTTGCAAAAATTAGTTTGGATAATCTTGGGGCATTCCCAATACCAGAAAACTTAAAAGATTATTCAGTTGAATTAACGGAAAAAGCAAATGCAAACTATCTAAAAACAAACGCATTAATTAATGAAAACTCCAAGTTCTTAAAACTACTATTCAGTAAATTTGAATTTGAAAAGATTAGCACTAAACTCCAGAATTGGCATGAATTGGAATTTAAAGATTTTCTCAAAGAACTTAAAAAAACCAAAATAAAACTCAGCCTTTCAGAAGAAGCCGAATGGATGCAGTATTTCAATGAGCAAAAAGAAAAAGCTCAAACCATAAAATCCGAAATTGAAAGAACCGACCGTGAAATTGACAGGATGGTTTATGAGTTGTATGGTTTGACGGAAGAGGAAATTAAGATGGTGGAAAACTCGATAAGTTAAGTTATGGGACACGATGTTCACACCATAGGGCGGCATAATCTTGATACATCATGTATCGAAGCGTTGGCAAAAGATATTTCGCAACGTTTAAAAGTGAATATTGAATATGGTGTTTTTGATAAATTTTCGTTCGACTGGGATGGATTATTTCGAAAACCATCATACGAATATTGGGTGTTTGGGAAAATAAATTATCCAAAATCTGAAAAGACGCTTTGGCTTACCGATGAATTTTACACTTATCATATTGTTTGGGGGCGATATGGCGAAAAAGCTTGGCAATTGCCCTATTTCTCAAAATATGAATCGAACAGATATGAATTGAAAGAAGCAGTAAACAA
>CAZHKI010000511.1:0-2771 GCA_964533365.1 uncultured Maribellus sp.
TCCCATGTGGGCCAGTTCGCGTTTGGTGTCGGTATTGAGCAGGCTCATGTAACCTTCGCGGCCGCCCCAGAAAACGTAATTGGTTCCACCCAGCGCGATCGTGGCGTCGATGGCATTTTTGACCTGAACGGCCACATTGGCAACCACGCTAAAATCGGGATTAGTGGCAGCGCCGTTCATGTAGCGCGGATTTCCAAATACATTGGCAGTTCCCCAAAGCAGTTTTACGCCTGAAGCCTGCTGTTTTTCCTTCGCATATTCCACCATTTTTCCGAGCCGTTTTTCAATTTCGAAAACC
The DNA here is from genome assembly GCA_964533365.1 of uncultured Maribellus sp. Taxonomy (GTDB): domain Bacteria; phylum Bacteroidota; class Bacteroidia; order Bacteroidales; family Prolixibacteraceae; genus Draconibacterium. The sequence continues at coordinate 299 of CAZHKI010000511.1, forward strand.
GGACCGTCGCCCACCACGTCGGTATCGTGAAAACAGTAGAACGGAATGTTCATTTTGGTAATGAATTCAAAAGCAGCATCCATTCTTTCTTTGGCTGCGTCCATTACATCGGGAGCGCCGTCCCAGGGAAAAATCTGGGTTCCCGGGCCAAACGGATCGCCACCTGTACCGCAGAAGGTATGCCAGTAGGCCACTGCAAAACGAAGGTGATCTTTCATCGTTTTACCGGCGATCACCCGGTTTTCGTCGTACCATTTAAATGCCAGCGGGTTCCTCGATTCAGGGCCTTCGTATTTAATCTGCCCAATGCCCTTGAAATACTCTTTGTTTCCTTTTAAAACTTCCATGATATTATATTATTTAATTTATAAATGTTTGCCGAATATTAATTGATTTATTTACTTGTCAAGGTTGGCAACGTCATCCTGTTAAAAAAAAGGTAGCCTTACAACCCTGATATGTGCCTTATTGAATGACTTTTTCAAGTTGATTTTTCCAGTTTCCAAATGCCTCTTCGTATTGTGCCGATTTTGAACCATCGGGTTCAACAACTTCCAGTTTTTTCAGATTGCTGAATGCTTCCTCAAACGACTGATAATACCCGGCGCCAATTCCGGCCCCGCGGGCGGCGCCCACCGAACCGTCGGTATTATACAATTCGATGGCTGCTCCGCTAACCCCGGCAAGTGTTTCACGGAAAACCGGGCTAAGAAACATATTGGCTTTCCCGGCACGGATAACAGAAGCATTGATTCCGATGGATTGCATAATGTCCATCCCGTATTTGAACGAAAAAACAATTCCTTCCTGTGCAGCGCGGAGCAAATGGCCTTTCTGGTGGATATTAAAATTGATGCCACTGAAAACCGATCCGATATTTCGATTGTTTAGCACCCGCTCGGCGCCGTTTCCAAATGGCAAAACAGCCAATCCGTCGGAACCGACCGGGATCTGCGAGGCCAACTGGTTCAAATCATTGTAAGATAGCTCCTCCCCAACCATCCGCTTCAGCCAGGCGTTTAAAATGCCCGTGCCGTTAATACAGAGCAATACGCCCAACCTCGGATTTTCGGTTGAATGATTGACATGTGCGAAAGTATTAACCCGCGATTGCGAATCGTATTTAATTTCACTGCTTACTCCGTACACTACGCCCGATGTTCCGGCAGTGGCTGCTATTTCCCCGGGATTGAGCACATTCAGTGAAAGGGCGTTGTTGGGCTGGTCGCCGGCGCGGTAGCTCACCGTGGTTTTAGGTGAAAGACCCAGTTCGGCGGCTGTCTGTTTCGACAGTTGTCCCTGAATAGCAAAGGAGGGGACAATTTCAGGGATAATATTTTCTGAAAATCCGTAATGTTCAAAAACTATTTTTGCCAGGTTACTTTCCTTAAAATTCCACATGATTCCTTCAGAAAGTCCGCTGACCGTGGTTTGTACTTCGCCGGTAAGTTTCATTGCGATGTAATCGCCCGGAAGCATAATTTTGTATATCCTGTTGAAAAGTTCCGGTTCATTATCTTTTACCCATTTCAGTTTCGAAGCTGTGAAATTTCCGGGAGAATTCAGCAGGTTGCCGAGGCAACGTTGACTGCCGATTTCCCGAAATGCCTCGTCGCCGATGGATGCAGCACGACTGTCGCACCAAATAATGGAAGGCCTGATGACTTCCATGTTTTTATCAACCATAACCAGCCCGTGCATCTGGTACGAAATCCCGATAGATATAATTTTTTCCGGCTCAATGTTCGATGCATTCAACACGTCGGCAAGCGCCAGTTTCAGGTTCGCCCACCATTGTTGGGGATCTTGTTCGGCCCAACCAGCGCGGTGAGCCACAATTTTCATCTCCTGTGCTGGATGAAACGAACTGGCCAGGCAATTCCCACTTTCCCCTTCAATAAGCGATACTTTGACCGAAGAGCTCCCAATGTCAAATCCAAGTATATACATGATTTACAATGTTTTATTTTTTTATTTAACTCCCAGACTGTTCTGTTCTGGTATGCCGTAAATATAAAGTCATTTCCCGGGCATTCAAAACCAATTAAAATGTTTTAAAACATTCCACCCGAGAAAAAAATTAGCGCAATCCATCGCTATCCGGGAACCGGTACTCACGAACCACAAAATTGGATTTGAAACAGTTGGAAGCAGGCATAAAAGCACCTGCTTTCCATCTATAACGAAGAACGTACTTTTAATAAGGTAGGTACTTCAAAACGGGTAAATTCGCCCGATGCAACAAATTCGGCGGCCTTTTGTCCCATGAGTTCGAAATCGGTTGAAATGACGGTGATGCCGTTTTTGACATACTTTTTCATGGGCGTTTCATTGTACGAAATAACGCCTGCCTCGTGCCCCGGTTCGAAGCCATTTTCGGCACACTGATCCAGAAAAGAGGCCAAAGTCCGGTCGCTGACCAGGAAATACAAACCGCCTTTTTTTACCCGAAACTTTTCAGGAGCGTATATGA
>CAZHKI010000512.1:0-2770 GCA_964533365.1 uncultured Maribellus sp.
TGGTATTGTTTGGTTCGGAACGTAGTGCTGGTAAAGAGTATGAATTTAAAGGCACGAAACTAATTGTTAAAGAACTGAAACATAACGACGATTTTAAGGATATCGATATTGCATTAACATCGGCAGGTGCCAGTATTTCGAAGGAATTTGCATCAACCATTACCAAATACGGCGCCATTATGATTGATAATTCCAGCGCATTTCGTTACGATAACGATGTTCCGCTGGTGGTTCCCGAAGTAAATCCGGAAGATGCCAGAATCCGGCCACGAAACATTATTGCCAATCCCAACTGTTCTACCATTCAAATGGTGGTTGCCTTAAAACCTATCGAAGAATTATCGCCCATAAAAAGGGTAAGGGTTGCTACTTACCAGGCAGCCAGCGGAGCTGGAGCGCAAGGTATCGCCGAACTGGAAGGGCAAATTCAGGAAATAGCCAACGGAAAAGAAGCCACGGTTAGTAAATTCCCATATCAGTTAGCCATGAATATTATTCCGCATATCGATGTTTTCCTTGAAAACGATTATACCAAGGAAGAGATGAAGATGAACTGGGAAACCAAAAAGATTATGCATACCAATGCAGAAGTGAGCGCCACTTGTGTCAGGATTCCCGTGGCAAGAGCCCATTCGGAAGCCATTTGGGTGGAAACCGAAAAACCGCTTTCGGTGGAAGAAGTTCGAAATGCAATGGAAAACTTTGAAGGATTGACTGTTATTGATAACCCAGCCGAAAAACAATACCCGATGCCACTTTTTGTCTCAGGAAAAGACGATGTTTATGTGGGAAGGATTCGGAAAGATGTTACCGATCCCAACGGATTGACATTCTGGTGCGTGGGCGACCAGATTAAAAAAGGTGCAGCTTTAAATGCCGTACAAATTGCCGAGTGGCTTATTGCAAACGGAGAGGTTTAATTTTTTTAGAAAATCATAATTTTAAAAAAGAGGCTGTCTCAAAAAGGCAGCCTCTTTTCTTAACCCAGCTATTGCAACCAGAAAATCAAAAATATACCTGCTTTCGCACAAATGGTTATCCCACTATTTTTGAATTTTTGGATTGTACACCACTTTACCTGTTTGAACATTGCCGTTCAACTTTAATTGATAAATATAAACTCCTGAAACTTGATTTTCAGGAATAAAAGAAATGGTATTCACTACTCCCTTACTGACATTTTTATCCAGCAAAATTTTAATTTTTTGTCCTGATGTATTGTAAATAACAAGCGTTGCATTTGCGTTTTCGTTTGATGTAAATTCAAAATTTACTTTATCGCTGAATGGATTTGGGTACACGCTTAATTTAGCAGAATTCAAATTAATATTCAAATCAGAATAATTCCCTTGAATAAACGAAACCGATTTTTCATTATCGGGCATTAAATTACAGTTCATTCCGAGGTACATTTCATCTGAAACTGAAGCATACTCAGTTGTGGTACATTCACACAAAATTTCACAGATTGTTGCATGGGCAATTATGTAGATACCACCGTCCACATCGGTAAAGGTTACTAATAAATTATTGGTTTTGTCCAAATTCCCGGCAATGTAAGTGTAATTCCCGGGTGATACGGTTTGTTTTTTCTTATCTAAAGGATATTTTTCACAACCAATAAACACATGGGCTTCATGCATCACATATCCTTCAAACAGATGATAGGTAACTGTAACTTCATTATTAAAATAATAAACTTCAACCGTTCCTGCCTTGTATCCTTTATTGATATCGCATTGTCCGGCCGCGGCATAAAGTTCCATCGTGTATGAGGTTTCCGAAGGCCCAAGGTAGTTGGTCCAGCCCCAGTTTTTGAATTTATCTTCCATAAAACACATGCTTACACCATCTAAATAAGCGTATGCAGTTTCACAGTTTGAAAAGACTTCGGTTTCCCGTGTAACATATACTGTTTCCGTAGCTGCATTCCCGGCATCATCTGTAACATAGAATGAATAAGACCAGGTTGTGGTACAATCTGTAGCACTATACCACTGGCCAGTGGCAGTCAACTCTCCTCCTGCTAAACAATTATCAGTCCATGTGGCCGTTAAGCTTTCGGGGAATTGTTCCATACAAATAATATAATCTCCCGGAGCCTGTATTGCCGGTGGGGTCGTGTCCACAATCGATACAACTACAACATCCGTATCAATCTCACCATAAATATCTTCAACTGTGAGTTCAATTTCATAATATCCAAATGCCAATTGTATTTCAGCCGTGGATTCTGAAGAAGGACCGGCGATAATCTCTCCGTTTAATCTCCAGGTATAAACTAACGGATCGTTCTCGGGGTCGCTGGATAGGCTGCCATCCAGAGTAATTGTATAAAATTCAGAGCCGTAGCATTCAATGGTTTGGTTTTCGCCCACATCAGCCACTGGTTTTTGGTTGGTGTAATAAACTTCAATAGTAACTGTAACCGGTCCGGTATAGTTATCAGAAGCATCCCGCATCTGGTAGGCAAACTGGTCAGTGCTCACAAAATCAGCATTTGGTGTATAAGTAAAACTTCCGTCTGCAAAAGCAGCCAGTGTGCCATAATCCACATTATCAGCAATTGATACGGCTGTTAATGTCTCACCATCCAGGTCAATATCATTTGCCAGGAACCCTGGTGCGCCAATCAAGAGGGTTTTGTTCATTAATGCGGCATATTGGTCATCCACACCAATTGGTGCGCGGTTTTCTTCATAAACTTCGATAGTAACAGTAACCGGCTCTGAATAGTTGTTGGAAGCATCCCGCATCTCGTATGCAAACT
>CAZHKI010000513.1:0-2762 GCA_964533365.1 uncultured Maribellus sp.
CGCCCCGTTTCTCTTCGCACAAGGAAATCAGGAGGGGTAGGCTGCAGGACTCCGGTAGTGATGCCGGGGCAAGATAAATGATAAAGGTCCCGGTGAAAACCGGGATACAGGACCCGGCTTACAGGCCTGCCATTTTTTTCTTTCTTTTTTATTGTATCAACAGCAGGTGTTTACCCGCTTATTTGTACAATTCCATTCATGTTGTATCTTTACAATCAACCAATTTATATAAGCGTATCAGAAATTATTCAAACCGATCAGAATATGAAGAATATACTTTTTTTGATGGCTGCATTGCTGGTTTCCCAAATGGTGGCAGCCCAGTTTACCCCCAATTACGACGAAAGTAAAGTCCCTTCGTTTGTTGTTCCCGATCCTTTAAAAACTTTTAAGGGGAAGAAGATTAAAAATCCGAAACAGTGGATTAAAAAAGGCCGTCCTGAATTACTGAAATATTTTTCGGAGAATGTTTACGGGAAAGTGCCGGGTGAAATGAAACTGGTTTCTGCCGAAGTTTTGGAACAAAGCAACAACGCATACAACGGGAAAGCAAAACGCAAACAGGTTGAGCTGACTTATGAAAAAAACGGGCGGTCGCTGAGTTTTGTGATTTTAATGTACCTCCCGAAAAATGTGGAAAAGGCGCCGATATTTGCCGGTTATAATTTTTATGGTAACCATGCGGTAACCGATGATGTGGAAGTTATCATTTCGGAAGCCTGGTCGCGCAACAACGAATCGTACGGCATTATCAACCATCAGCTTACCGAGCAGTCGCGGGGGGTTTTTACCAACCTCTGGGCCATTGAAAAAATGCTGGATGCCGGCTTTGGACTGGCCACCATTTTCTGTTGTGAAGTTGATCCCGACAAGAATGATTTTTCCGACGGCCCTCATCCGGCTTTTTATGTCGATGATCAGCAGCAGCCGGCTTCCGACGAGTGGGGCACCATTGCTGCCTGGGCCTGGGGACTGAGCCGCGCCATGGACTATTTTGAAACCGACAGCGATATCGACGCCTCGAAGGTTATTGTTTTTGGCCATTCGAGGCTGGGAAAAACGGCGCTTTGGGCCGGCGCCACCGACGAACGGTTTGCGGCGGTCATTTCCAACAATTCGGGCTGCGGCGGCGCCGCGCTTTCGAAACGGAAATTTGGCGAAACTGTGGCGCAAATCAACACCAGTTGCCCGTACTGGTTTTGCCGTAATTTCAGGGAATTCAGCCACAACGAGGAAGCCTTGCCCGTCGATCAGCATGAATTGCTGGCGCTGATTGCCCCCCGCCCGGTTTATGTTGCCAGCGCTGTAAAAGACGAATGGGCCGATCCACGGGGTGAATTCCTGTCGGCTTACTACGCCTCGCCGGTGTACGAACTGTTGGGCAAAAAAGGAATCCCATCCATTGACATGCCCGCTGTGGACCAGCCCATTCAAAATACCGTGGCTTACCACATCCGGTCAGGAGATCACGACGTGACGGACTACGACTGGGAACAGTACATCCGCTGGGCCAAACAACAGTTGAATATTCCATAAAAATATCACGATGAAAAAATGTTTTTTTCTGTTGTTTATATTTCTGGCGGGTGTTTCCTGTCAGCAGGCAGAAAAGTTTCGCCCCACTACCACGGTTTCCATCCGGGGCGATAAATTTTATATCAACGGGAAACCCACCTTTGAAGGGCGGACCTGGGACGGTTTCCCGGTGGAAGGGCTCCTTCCCAACTCGCGGATGGTACAGGGCGTTTTCGACGATTTAAACCCCGAAACCGTTTCGAAATGGAATTACCCTGATACCGGGAAATGGGATCCCGACAGAAATACCCAGGAGTTTCTGGATGCCATGCCCGAATGGCGGAAACATGGCCTGCTGGCGTTTACCATCAATTTTCAGGGTGGAAGCCCCGAAGGGTATTCCAGCAACCAGCCCTGGGAAAATAACGCGTTTGAACCGGATGGGTCGCTGAGGCCTGCCTTTGCCAACCGGATGGAAAAAATAGTCGAAAAAGCCGACGAACTGGGAATGGTGGTGATATTGGGAATTTTCTATTTCGGGCAGGATGAACGGCTGATCGACGAAAACGCCGTGGTGGCTGCCGTTGACAACACCGTTTCGTGGATTCTTGATAATGGATACACCAATGTGGTGGTGGAAGTGGCCAACGAATGCAACAACCGGGGCTATCAGCATGAAATCATCAAACAGGAGCGTGTACATGAACTGATTCTGCGGATTAAACAAAAGGCGCCTGAACTGCTGGTTTCCACCAGTTTTAACGGAAATACCCTTCCGCCGGATAAAGTGGTGGAGGTTTCCGATTTTGTTCTGATTCACGGAAACGGGGTACATCAGCCGGCACGAATCACCGAAATGGTGGAACAGGTGCGGGCTTTGCCTTCGTACCGGCCCATGCCCATTGTTTTTAACGAAGACGACCATTTCGATTTCGGCCAGCCCGAAAATAATTTCGTGGCCGCCACCAAAGCTTATGCTTCGTGGGGTTATTTCGATTTCAGAATGAAAGGCGAGGGATTCGACGAGGGGTACCAGAGCGTACCGGTCAACTGGGGGATCAGTTCGGAACGGAAACGGGGTTTTTTTAGTAAAATGAAGGAAATTTTTATGGACTGAACCCAAACCGGGTTTCGCTCTGAAAAACGTTGAAATTCCGGGCCATTGCTTTAGTTTGTACTTCAAAAAACGAAAAAACAATAAAAATGAAACCTACATGACAATTTTTTGACACCCACGAGAATGAAAA
>CAZHKI010000514.1:0-2757 GCA_964533365.1 uncultured Maribellus sp.
ATGGAGCCCAACTACGAGGAAATCGGGTTCAGCATTACGGCCAAAGATGTGCGAAATGCCAGTTACTGGAGTGTTTTCGCCACGCCACTGGCCGGGATAACCTATGGCGCCAACGGTATCTGGCCCTGGCTGGCCGACGGCGAACTCATTCTGAACCACAACGACAAGGGTGGTACTACCGGCTGGCGGAAAAGTATCGAATTCCCCGGAAGTATCCAAATGGGGTATCTGGCTGCATTTATCAATCAGTTCGATTGGTGGAACCTGCACCCAGCTAACGAAATGCTTGCCGTCCAGCCCGGAGAAGAAACATTCAATCACTGGATTTCGGTGGTGAAATCATCTGATGATCAAACCATCGTGGCTTATATTCCCGAAAAAGGGAAAGTAAAACTTTTTAACCCAAAGGGATTTCAGTACTCGGCGCAATGGTTCGACCCGGTAACCAACCGGTATTCCGACGCAAAGATTGTTCAGGATACAACGGCATATCATACAATGATCGATTTTAATTCGGGGGAACACTCAAAAATGGCAGTAAAGGAAAACTCCAACGCCATTGAATTTACCCATGATTTTGAAAATGATATGCTTATTGTTTTGAGGAAGAAATAAAATCAAAGGAACTTTTTGAAAGGATTTTTTTGCTTTATGTTTTCAAAAAAAAACCATCTGACTGGAAAACAGTCTGATGGTTTTTTTGATGTAAATGAAAAAAAGAGTTATTTCTTATTTTAAACCGTTGGCCAGCATGTAATAAATTTCATTCCAGCGGAGTTCCTTTTTGAATTCTGTCAGGCAGGTATTCTGGTCGATGAGGACAAATTCCACATCGGCATATTCAGCAAATGTTTCGATATATTCCGGGGTGAGTGCCAGTGTGAAGGCCGAGTGGTGTGTTCCTCCGGCATAAATCCAGGCAGCGGCGCCGTCGGCCATGTTGGGCTGCGTTTTCCAGAGAGCTGAAGCTACAGGGAGTTTTGGCATTTTTTGCAGCGGTTCCATCACTTCCAGCGTGTTTACAATCAGTCGAAAACGATTGCCCATATCGATTAATGTTACGTTCAGGGCGTCACCGGTAGTGCTTTCAAAAATCAGGCGGGCCGGGGCATCTTTGCCGCCGATTCCCAGAGGATGAACCTCGAGCCGTGGTTTTTTTGCTGCAATCGACGGGCAGATTTCAAGCATGTGTGCTCCCAGAACGGCTTCGTTGGCTGGGTCGAGATGGTAGGTATAATCTTCCATAAACGAGCTTCCGCCTTTCATCCCGGCCGACATGGTTTTGATGATGCGCAGCAAAGCCGCCTGTTTCCAGTCGCCCTCGGCGCCAAATCCGTACCCGGCTGCCATCAGGCGTTGAGAGGCAAGCCCGGGCAACTGCGCAAGTCCGGTCAGGTTTTCGAAGTTGGTGGTGAAGGCTTTGAAATTACCGTCAACCATAAACCGCTTCATCGCAATTTCATACCGGGCCTGAACGCGTACATTTTCGTGATAGGATCCGCCGGGTTTGCAGTTGGCAGCTACATCATACAACGACTCGTATTCCTTGTAGAGTTCATCCACTTCTGCATCGGTTACTTTTTCCACGTATTCCACCAAATCGCCAACGCCGTAGGCCGAAATTTGCCAGCCAAATTTGATTTGTGCTTCCACTTTATCACCCTCGGTAACGGCCACTTCGCGCATATTATCGCCAAAACGGGCTACTTTCAGACCCTGCGAATCGGCCCAGCCAATCGCTGTACGGCACCACAAAGCCACCTGATCCTGAACTTTTTCATCCTGCCAGTGACCAACCACCACTTTTCGGTTTTTGCGCATCCGGGTATTGATGAAACCATATTCGCGGTCGCCGTGGGCGCTCTGGTGCAGGTTCATATAATCCATGTCGATTTCGCTCCAGGGCAGGTCGCGGTTATATTGTGTATGCAGGTGCATGAACGGTTTTGTCAATGCTTTTAGCCCGCCAATCCACATTTTGGCCGGGGAAAAAGTGTGCATCCAGGTAATCAGCCCGATACAGTTTTTGTCGGCGCTGGCCTGCACGCAAATGTCGAGAATCTCATCAGGGGTTTTGACCACCGGTTTAAAAACAATTTTTACGGGCATTTTCCCCGATTTGTTAAATCCTTCTGCAATGGCTGCCGAATCCCTGTCCACCTGTTTCAGCGTTTCAGGCCCGTATAAATGCTGGCTCCCGGTGATAAACCAGACTTCTGCTTGTTTTCCGTTTGTCATAGTTATTGATTTTATATGTCGCTAAATTAGTAAAAATACTTTAAATGTAAAATTTACTCTTTTAAAATTAAGTATCTTTAACAGGTAAATTTGTTATTTGTTTCTGATATTCTCTGTTCTGGAATATTCGGTAGTATTATTCGTAAAGATTACAATGTTTTTAAAGGTTATTAACCCTCAACTCTGCCCAATAACAACCGTAAAGTTTTTGGAAAATGCCCGTTTTTGTGGAGAGGTATGCAAATTGGGAGAATTTCTATTATACAAACTGAAAAAGTCGTCCTACTATTGAAATATCTTAGTCTAAATGGTTTTTTAATTCTAACCAGATTCCAAAACTGACTTTTTATCGACAGCTATTTCGCGTTGTACAGCCATACTTCATCATGCATGGTGTATAGGCGATATTTGTCTTCATCGGGAACAATTATCGGACTTGAATGATCACCTTCAACAATTGGATTTTTGGGATATTTTGTCCAGTGAATTAAATCGGAAGACATGGCAACGTTTGATGAC
>CAZHKI010000515.1:0-2751 GCA_964533365.1 uncultured Maribellus sp.
GAGGAATGTGTTAATCTGTCTTTCTCTCCAGATCCCGCAGGTGTTCCATTTTTTTACGCTCCAGGAATTCTCGGATTCCCTCGTCGTGTTCTTTTACCCGGTGGTTTCCAAATTCATAGATTTTATGGACCAGCCCGTCGAGGAAATCGCGGTCGTGCGAAACCAGGATCAATGTTCCGTCGAACTCCATCAGCGCCTGTTTCAGGATATCTTTGGTACGCAGGTCGAGGTGGTTGGTCGGTTCGTCGAGGATGAGCAGGTTTACCGGCTCCAGCAGCAGCTTGATCATGGCCAGCCGGGTTCGTTCGCCTCCGGAAAGTACGCTTACTTTTTTATCCCAGTCGTTTCCGCCAAACATAAATGCGCCCAGGATATCTTTGATTTTGGTTCGGATTTCACCTTTGGCCACGTCGTCAATCGTTTGAAAAACGGTCAGTTTTTCATCGAGCAGCGAAGCTTCGTTTTGCGAGAAATAGCCGATGAGCGAATTGTGCCCCAGGGTCAGTGTTCCGTCGTATTCCAGTTCGCCCATGATGGCTTTGACGAGCGTGGTTTTCCCGGCGCCGTTTTTCCCCACAAACGCCACTTTTTCGCCGCGGTGAATGGTAAAGGTAGCGTCCGAAAAAACCAGGTTGCCATCGTAGCTTTTACCCACCTGGTCGGCAATAACCGGGAAATTACCGGAGCGGGGAGAAGGAGGAAAACGCAGCCGGAGGTGCGAGGTGTCCATTTCGTCCACTTCCAGGATTTCCAGTTTTTCGAGCATTTTCACCCGCGACTGGACCTGCAGGGTTTTGGAATAGGTTCCGCGAAAACGTTCGATAAATTGCTCGGTTTCGGCAATCATTTTCTGTTGTTCCTCAAACGCTTTTTGCTGTTGTTCGCGGCGCTCGTTACGAAGTTCGAGGTATTTCGAATAGTTCACCTTGTAGTCGTAAATACGGCCCATGGTCACTTCAATGGTGCGGTTGGTGATGTTATCGACAAACGCGCGGTCGTGCGAAATAACCATTACCGCTTTGGCCTGGTTGACCAGAAAATCTTCGAGCCACTGTACCGACTCAATATCGAGGTGGTTGGTGGGTTCGTCCAGCAAAATGAGGTCGGGTTTTTGAAGCAGGATTTTTGCCAGCTCGATGCGCATCCGCCAGCCACCGCTGAATTCGCTGGTGGGCCTGTTGAAATCGCTGCGTTCGAAACCCAGCCCCAGCAGGATTTTTTCCACTTCGGCATCGAAATTGGCCTCGCCATGACCGTACAGCTTTTCACTTAAATCCGATACTTCTTCAATGATCCGGCTGTATTCTTCCGATTCGTAGTCGGTGCGCACGGTCAGTTGGTGGTTCAGTTCCTCCAGGCGCGCCTGCATGTTCAGGGCAGCGGCAAATGCCTGCGACGCTTCGTCGAACAGGCTGCGGTGGTTTTCGGTCATTAAATGTTGCGGCAGGTAAGCAATCACAGCGTCTTTGGGCGCCGATACCTTTCCTCCCGACGGATTCTGTTTCCCGGCCAGAATTTTGAGCAAAGTCGATTTTCCGGCTCCGTTTTTACCCATCAGTGCTATGCGGTCTTTTTCATTCACCACAAAGTTGATGTCTTTAAATAAGGTCGTCCCGCCAAATTCCACTGCCAGCCCGTCAATTGAAATCATAATCTGTTTTTAAAATCAGGCGGCAAAGATAAAAAAATGATGATGGGTTTTACTGATGTATGGTTTTTGGGGAAAAGGTACGTTTGTAATCGTCTTTAAATTTAAACGTGATTTGCTTTTTAGCAATTTAAATGCTGACAGGTCTTAAAGACGCTTTCAGGTTTGGTTCCTGATGAGCGCCATGAAGGGTAATTTCAACAATGGCTATGCTTTTGCCGGAGCCAATGCTTTCAGGGCAACCCAAATTATTTCGGTGAAAGAAACATTTGAATCGATTATAAAGGAGTTCAGGGAAGCGGTTTCAAAAACTAAATAGGAAAAACGAATGGGCTGGTTTATTTTCCCAGCCTCCAGCGGCGGGAAGTATCTCTCACCGGAAAAATGCCGTGGCTTACAAATTTAACATCTTCAATGGAATAGAAGGCATTGGGATTGAATGTTTTAATCCGTTCTTCCACCACAGGAAGTTCGGTACGTTTGATGATAGAATAAATAATGTTTACTTTTTCGTTTCCCCCCTGGGCTTCATGATACGTTAATCCATAACCGGCGGATTTCAGGTTTGTGATTAGCATATCGGCTGGTTTACGGGTGATAATTTGAATTTTGACAATTCCCATGGCAAGTTTTTCTTCCAGTTTCAGGCCGATGTAGTTTCCGGTGGCAAAACCGGCGGCATACCCGAAGTAGCACAATACATTGTCGAGGTTTTCGAAAATGCGGGAAATAGCAATCAGCCAAACCAATATCTCAAAAAAACCGAGGATGGGTGCCCACATTTTCTGGCCTTTTGCCACCATCACAATCCGGATGGTGCCGATGGTAACATCGATAATCCGCGCCAAAAATATGAGGAAGGGCAATACCAAATAGGTGAATGCCACACTGTCGGTAAAGTTGCTCAGTAAAACCATTTTAATTGTCTGTTAATATTTTATATGACACAGTTTTAATAAATACCAGCTATCGGTTTTCTCCGGTAATAAAATAGAATTCAAAGAACAGAATGCTGTCCGATGTTTATGTTCGTTACTCAAATATAAGTTAAAATTCTGAAGTAAAATGGAACCGTATTTTTTTAAACTCATCCTGAGCCATTT
>CAZHKI010000516.1:0-2748 GCA_964533365.1 uncultured Maribellus sp.
TTTTTCATGAAATTTTTGTTGAATTCAACCACTTGCTTCTGAATTTTATCCAGCACTTTTATCAGTTCGTCGTTTTTCATTTTACGTTTAACCCGGCCCCGGAGGTAAGGTATTAAAATGGTTGAAATGAGTATGAAAATCAGTTTGATGCGATTCTGGTAACGTTTGTTTTTGTGTACGCTGTCATCGTTATCGTCGGCATACGAAAGATCGAACATCAACGGGGTTGCCACCACTTTTCCCTGATAAACTTTGTCGAGGGTTTTGTACACATCCTCGCTTGAGTTTTGTGTCACTTCCTGCAGGGTGTTGTTGATGCCTTCAATTTTGTATTTTAATTCTTCGGCAGAAATTTCAGTGTCCAGCAATTCCTTAACGGAAAGCAGCGACTGTACTACATTAACCAGCCGCCGGATGATTACATCCTTGTTGAACACGTGGCAGTGGATGTCGTAATAGTTCATAGCAGATTGATTTAATGGATTTTAATAAGCTAAGTTACTGAATAGGTGAAACCAAGTCAAGGGGTAGTCAAAAATTTCAGACTTTTTTTTCTTTATTTTTTGTTGCGGTTTTTTTTCGGAGAATAGTTCAATGTAAAATGTCAGGGGTTTATTTTAAGGAAGATTTGCGGATAACCAGTTCGGTTTGTAAAACGACGTGCTCAGAATAACCGGCACCGTTTTCAATGCACTTGAAAAACAAACGGGCGGCTTCCTGTCCCATTTGCAGGGTGGGGTGGGTCACCGAAGTGAGCGCCGGATCAACTACCGTGGAATGAAACTCGTCGGTAAATCCCACCAAAGCGATATCGTCGGGAATTTTCAATCCATTTTTTTTGATTTCTTTCATGGCGGCAAAGGCAACGGTGTCGTTTATACCGAAAATGGCGTCGGGAATTTTACGGGAACTTAAAAGTTTTTGCGTGGCCAATGTAGCTTCGGCTGCGCTTAAATTGCAGGAAACCAGATATTCTGGTCGAAAATCGAGTCCACATTCCTTTAATCCCAGCAGGTAGCCCTCTTTTCTTCTTTTTGAAATATTCAAATGTTCGGGGCCTGAAATGTAAGCGATTCGCCGGCAACCATTCTCAAAAAAATGGCGGGTAACTTTTTTCGCGGCTTCTACTCCGTCGGCTGTAACCGAGGGAACGGCTAACGATTCGGCAACCCGGTCGAAGAAGACCAGCGGGATTTCGTTGTCAACCAGTTTTATAAAATGGCTGAACTCCTGTGTTTCCTGGCTCAGGCAAACTATCAAACCTTCGACACGTGTTTTCAGCAGGTTTTCAACCGATTCCATTTCCTTCCTTGCCGATTCGCCCGACGAGGTGATGACAATATAATAGCCGTGCTGCTTGGCTACTTCTTCGATTCCCGAAATAACCGACGAATAAAAATGAGTGACAATATCGGGGACAATTACGCCAATCATCCGGGTTTGCTGCCGGAGCAGGCCCATGGCCAGCGGGTTGGGCGTGTAGTTTTTCTCACGGGCCAACCCTTGAATTTTCAGGGTAAGTTCAGGACTGATATCCGGGTGGTTTTTCAATGCCCTCGAAACCGTGGAAATGGAAACTCCCAGTTCAACAGCCAAATCTTTTAATGACAGATGTCGTTTTCCCATTTTTTACGGAATGTATTGCAAATGTAATTTTTTTAAGCCTTCTGAATTCTGTTTCACAATAATTCTGGGGCGGGAACAAAACCAAAAATGTTTTGCAGCATATTTTTCCGGACGCAAAGCTTTGCGGAAACCTTTGCGGCAAAAAGCCCATTTTAAGAGTGTTGCAGGGGCAAAAAAGTTTATTCAACTTTGTGTGGAAAGTAAAAAAACAGAAAAGAAATGAAAAAGAAAATTGTTGTTGCAGGAGCCGGTGGGTTTATCGGCGGACACCTGGCCCGGAAGCTGGCCGATATGGGACACCATGTACGCGCGGTGGATAAGAAACCCCTCACAAAATGGTATCAGGTTCATGGCGATGTGGATAACCTGGTGCTCGATTTGAACGTGAAAGAAAATTGCTACACTGCTTTAAACGGATTTAACGAAGTTTTTAATCTTGCTGCCGACATGGGCGGGATGGGTTTTATTGAAAACCACAAAGCCGATTGTATGCTGAGCGTGCTGATAAACACTCACTTGCTGATGGCTGCCCGCGATTTGGGAATTACCCGTTTCTTTTATGCTTCGTCGGCCTGTGTTTACAATGGCGACAAACAAACCGATGTGGACAACCCGGGACTGAAAGAGGCTGACGCTTACCCGGCTTTGGCCGAAGATGGGTACGGTTGGGAAAAGTTGTTCTCGGAACGGATGTGCCGTCATTTTATGGAGGATTTTGGGCTTACCACCCGCGTAGCCCGTTTTCATAATGTGTACGGG
The DNA here is from genome assembly GCA_964533365.1 of uncultured Maribellus sp. Taxonomy (GTDB): domain Bacteria; phylum Bacteroidota; class Bacteroidia; order Bacteroidales; family Prolixibacteraceae; genus Draconibacterium. The sequence goes on from CAZHKI010000516.1 coordinate 2,386, forward strand.
CCGTTTGGAACCTGGGACGGTGGTCGTGAAAAAGCGCCCGCTGCCATGTGCCGCAAAGTCATCGAAGGAGAAATGTACGGTAAGGATGAAATCGTGATTTGGGGCGACGGCGAACAAACCCGCTCGTTTATGTATATCGACGAATGCGTGGAAGGAATCCTGAAAATCATGTACAGCAATATTGAAGAACCCATTAACCTGGGCAGCGACGAAATGGTTTCCATTAATCAACTGGTCGATATTGTCGAAGAAATTGCCGGGTTCAAACTGAAAAGATCTTACGATTTGGGCGCGCCCAAAGGAGTTCGCGGACGAAACAGCGATAATACCCTTATTTTAAAATACCTTGGCTGGGAACCTTCA
>CAZHKI010000517.1:0-2709 GCA_964533365.1 uncultured Maribellus sp.
GAGCAGTTGTTGTTCTTTTACAATATCAATGTAAAAATCAGGGTAATTTTCATACAAATTATTGAATGTAATCCATTCCAGCCCCTGAACGGCCTCGGCCAGCCTCCGGTTAATTCTTGATTTTTTTATGGCGGGGTGCGCAAACAGGATGAGTATTTTTTTCATCAGCCGACGATATTTTTATGTATAAAAATAGGTTTTTTCAATGAAACTCAATCCGGTTTTTTTTACTGAAACCCCAATGTAATTTTGTACTTTTGGTTAATCCGGTTCAATAATTAATACCATTATCATGAATAAAATAATTTCCCTGTTGCCTGTTTTGATTTTTTTTATTTTAATTAGTTGTCAGTCAAACAACAAGCAGACAACGGCCGACACATCTTTTGGTGAATATGTTCAGGCTTTCACCAGTGGAATAATTTCCACCGAATCCGTCATTACTGTTCATCTGGCACAGCCAGCCACAAAAACACCCAGCTCAGGGGTCAATTTGTTTCGTTTTTCACCTGCGATAAAAGGAGAAACCGTTTTGGTTTCCGACCGTGTGGTGGAATTCCGGCCGTCGGAACCTTTGCAGGGGGGAACCAGTTATTCCGCTGAATTTTTTCTGGACGAACTGCTTGAAATCGGCGATGACCTGAAAAAAATGCCGTTTCAGTTTTCGACCATCGAACAGTCGTTCTCGCTCCATTTCGGCGGATTAAAAGCTTATGAAACCGGGTTATACACCAAAATGCAGTTTACCGGTACACTTTTAACAGCCGATGTGGCACCGTTTTCCGAAACAGAAAAAATTGTTCGGGCCAGTTTCGAAGGGAAAGAAATTGCCCTTCAATGGACGCACGATCCCGATCGGCGGAAGCATTTTTTTACCATCGACAGTCTGTCGCGGGAGCCGGAACGTTCTGCTTTGCTTCATTTTTTATGGAATGGAAAACCATTGCGCGTGGATAAAAAAGGAGAGAAAAAGATTGAAGTCCCCGCACAGAATGTTTTTGAGATTTTAGAAGCAGACGTTATTCAGGAACCCGAGCAACACATTCAAATCCGTTTCTCCGATCCGTTGCTGAAAACGCAGGATTTAACTGGTTTAATTGCCCTGGCCAACGGCACGGATTTGCGTCTTTCTGTTGAAAACAATGTGATAAAAGGCTGGCCATCCAGCCCGCTTTCCGGAGAAAATGACCTGACGGTTTCCGAAGGGATTCAAAGTGTACATTACACCCGGCTCAAAAAAGCGGAAACTTTCCGTTTGCAGTTTAGCGGTGTTAAACCGGCCGTTCGCTTCATCGGGAAAGGAATTATTGTCCCGCAAAGCGGTTCCCTTGAAATTCCCTTTGAGGCAGTTTGCCTGAACGGAGTGGAAGTCAGGGTGATTCAGATTTTTAAAGATAAAATCCTTGCGTTTTTTCAGGAAAACCAAATGGAGGGAAATTCCGATTTGAAAAAAGTGGGGCGGCTGATTTTTTCAGAAACCATTCCGTTAACGCCTGCCCAGCCGGGTGGGTTGGAACGCTGGAATACCTATAAAATTAATCTGGCCCGGTTTTTCACCATCGAACAGGGATCAATTTATCAGGTAGAAATTCGGTTTGGCATGGAAAATTCGCTGTACTCCTGTGGCGATAATTCCAAAGAAACCACGCCTGCAAAAATTTCTTTGGATACCCGTGAACCCTATCAAACGGAATGGGATGAACCAGGCTGGTATTCCGATTATTATTACCCGGAAGGGTACGATTGGGATGAACGCGATAATCCCTGCCATGTTTCGTATTACAATTCGACCCGTTTTGCCTCCCGGAACATTTTTGCCTCTGAACTGGGAATTATTGCCAAGGAAGGCCGCGACCACCAACTGGGTTTTGCGGTTACCAATCTGCTCACCACCACTCCCGAGGAAGGGGTGGAAATTCGTCTGTTTAATTACCAAAACCAGTTGATGACCACGGTTAAAACCGATAAACAGGGATTTGCCCAGGTGAGTTTGACAAAGAAACCATTTATGCTGGTGGCACAAAAAGGCAAACAATTTGGTTACTTGCGCCTCGACGACGGCACATCGCTTTCCACCAGCAATTTCAATATTTCCGGTGAAACCATCAGCGAAGGGCTGAAAGGGTTTATTTACGGCGAACGGGGTGTGTGGCGCCCGGGCGACACCCTCTTCCTGAATTTTGTGGTGGAAAAGGAAGATGCCGGAATTCCCGAAAATTATCCGGTGGCGTTTCAGTTAACCAATCCTTCGGGGCAGGTGGTTGAAAAACGGGTACTAACCAGCAATCAGAACGGTTTTTATTCCATTCCGGTAAAAACCGCGACCGATGCGCCCACTGGAAACTGGCTGGCCGAAGTGAAAGTGGGAAATGCCACGTTTTCGAAACGGGTAAAAATTGAAACCGTAAAACCCAACCGGCTGAAGGTGGAGCTGGGATTGCCCAAAACAACGCTTACCAGCAGTATTCAGTCCATCCCGCTGCAATCGTCGTGGTTGTTTGGTTCGCCGGCCCGTTCGTTAAAAGCCAAAGTCGATGTGCTTTTTGTGAAAGATAAAACCGAGTTCGAAGGATTTGAGCAATTTACGTTTACCGATCCTGCCTCAGAGTTTTCGCCACAGGAACAAACCATTTTCGACGGAAAGCTCGACGAAAACGGAAAAGCCACAGTACCGGCCGGTTTCCTGTCGCTCAGCAATGCGCCGGGAAT
>CAZHKI010000518.1:0-2707 GCA_964533365.1 uncultured Maribellus sp.
ATATTTTTCGCTGAGGTAGGCCAATGTATTGACGGTGTAACTGGGTTTGGGCAGGTTGAATTCGATGTTGGAAACCCTGAACCGTTCGTCGCCGTCAACCGCGCGGTGTACCATTTCGAGGCGCTGGTAATCGTCGAGCAGGGTGGCTTTTTGTTTGTGCGGGTTTTGCGGAGAAACCACAAACCACAACTGATCGGTGTCGGTAAACTCAGAGATGTAATTGGCAATGGCCAGGTGCCCGATGTGGATGGGGTTGAATGTGCCAAAATACAAACCGACTTTTAATTTCAGGGTGGTTTTCGGCGCTAAAATATCGGTGACCAGGTTGCTCATGTTCTAAAATACCAGGATTCAAATATCTGTAGTCAATTCCCAACCGTTGCCGTTGAATCAGTTTTGATGAAATTTCTATTGCTTCAGGAAACCACCGACAATTTTTTCGGCTTCTTCCAGCGCTTTGTCCAGCGAATCGTTGACAATAATAACATCGAACTGCTGTGCAAAACTGAGTTCGTATTCGGCTTTGGCCATTCTCATTTTTATCTTTTCCTCGGTTTCGGTTGACCGGAATTGTAACCTTCTTTTCAGTTCTTCGATGGAAGGTGGCTGCACAAAAATGGCCAGCGCCTCAGCTCCGTAATATTTTTTAATGTTCAGCCCGCCCACAACATCCACATCGAAAATGACATTTTTACCCAGGTTCCGGATACGTTCCACTTCGCTTTTCAGCGTTCCGTATTTGTTTCCCTGATATACTTCCTCCCACTCCAGAAATTCGTTGTTTTCAATTTTTTGGTTGAACTCTTCTTCTGTAAGAAAGTAATAATCTTTTCCGTGAATTTCGTTGATTCGTTTATTCCGGCTGGTTGCCGAAACCGAAAATTCAAGCTCAAACCCCCGTTGCAGCAAATGTTTTACAATGGTGGTTTTTCCAGCGCCCGACGGGGCCGAAAAAATGACCAGCTTTCCTTTTGATGTTGAACGTTGAACCATGAATTTTTTCTTTAGCGTTATAAAATGTTTAACAGTTGCTCTTTTACCCTTTCCAGGTGGTCTTTCATTTGGACCACAATGCGCTGGATGTTTTTATCGTTGGCTTTTGAGCCGATGGTGTTGATTTCGCGGCCAATTTCCTGCGAAATGAATCCCAGTTTTTTCCCGTTGCTGACGGGTTCTTCCAGCGTTTCGAAGAAATAGTCACAGTGGTTGGCCAGTCTTACTTTTTCTTCGTTGATGTCCAGTTTTTCAAGATAAAATATTAATTCCTGCTCGAAGCGGTTTTCGTCAATATTCCCGTTCTGTTTCAGGCTGTCTAACGTATCGTTCAGGCGGGTTTTTAAACTTTCGAGGCGTTGTGCCTCAAAAGGCCGGATTTGTTCCAGCAGGTTCCGGATGCTGGCAATGTTTCCTGAAATATCGGTTTGGAGCGCTGTCCCTTCCTGTACCCTGAATTTGTCGATTGCTCCCAGCGCAATTAAAATGTGTTTCTGAATGGTTTCCCACTCTTTTTCGTCAAGGGTTTCGTAATCGGTTTTTACCACGTCGGGGAGCCGCAAAACAGCTTGCAGGGTGGTTTGATCGGTGGGCAGGTTCAGTTCTGAACTGATTTTTTTCAGGTGTTCAAAATAACTTTTTAAAATGGGTTCGTTAATCTTCGAACTGGTGCTGTCGCCCAGGGTTTCAACGTAAATGTTGAAATCAATTTTTCCCCGCTCCAGTTTTTCAGAAATCACTTTTCTGATTTCAATGTCTTTTTCGCGGTAGAGGGCAGGCGTCCGGGTGTTGATATCGAGTTGTTTGCTGTTGAGCGATTTAATTTCGATGGTAAATTTTTTGTTGTTTACCTCGAATTCGGCTTTTCCGAAGCCGGTCATTGATTTGATCATATTCCTTATTTTGGTGCTAATTTAATATAAACTCCGAAGTCCCGGATTGGAAAACAGAAGTTTTTGACTGTTTTTGGGTCTTTTGTTCCTGCGTTAAGCAATAACACCCGAACCGATTAGTTCGTCGCCTGAGTACCACGCGGCAAACTGCCCGGAAGTGATGCCGCGCTGTTCGTTTTCAAAAATAAAATAAGCGCCGTCTTCTTTTTGATGAATGACTCCCTTTTCGAGCGGTTGCCGGTATCGGATGCGGATGTCGTACGAACGTTTTTCTCCGGGTTTCATTTGTAAATCGGGGCGAATCCAGTGCATATCGGCGGCGGCAACAAATAATCCGGGGCGATATAATCCCGGGTGGTTTTGGCCTTCGCCCACATAAATGATATTTCGCTGTACATCAGTGCCAATCACGAAAAGCGGTTCTTTGTAGCCGCCAATATTCAGCCCTTTCCGCTGCCCAATGGTATAAAAATGCGCTCCCTGGTGTTCGCCAATTACTTTGCCGTTCCAGGGTTTGAAAGGGAAAGTGAAACAAAGTTTCCGGTAGTTTTCTTCCGAAACTTCCACCTGCTTTTTCTTTTCCAGAAACGAGTCGGGTATTTCAATCACATTGCCGGTTTTGGGTTCAAGTTGCTGTTGCAGGAATGTGGGCAAATCTACTTTCCCGACAAAACAAATTCCCTGCGAATCTTTTCTTTCGGCCGTGGGAAGGTTTTGCTGGCGGGCAATTTCGCGCACTTCGGGTTTCAGCAAATGCCCGATGGGAAACATTGCTTTTGACAGTTGCTGCTGGTTGAGCTGGCACAGAAAATAACTCTGGT
>CAZHKI010000519.1:0-2700 GCA_964533365.1 uncultured Maribellus sp.
GGTCGCCGCCAAGTAAAATCAGCGAACCGGGGACAATGCCCCCGCCCAGCACACGGTCGAATTCGAAAATTCCGGATGGAATCCGTTGGGTTTTTTCGGCGCTGATGTTTTCAAGTGTCAGCGGTTGGTTGACCGATAACTGGATGGATATTTTTCCGGTATTTTTTTTCTTCTCGACGATTTCTTCCACATACGTATTCCACTCGCCACAAGTCGTGCATTTGCCCATCCATTTGGGTGACTGGGCGCCGCAATTCTGGCAGGTGTACAGGATTTTAGTCATTCGTCGAGCAATTTGATTCTGCTGATAACCAGGCTTGTTGAAATATCGGGGACCAAATCGAGGGTTTCAACTCTTCCTCCGTGTTCGAGAACTGTTTCGTGACCGGCAATTTCATGTATGGCATATTCTTTCCCTTTAACCAGAATATCGGGAATGATTTGAGCTATAAGTTCAGCGGGAGTTTCTTCATTGAACGTAACAACGGCATCAACAAAACCCAGGGCTGCCAGCATCATCGCCCGTGCATTCACGTCGAAAACCGGACGGTTAAGGCCTTTCAGCAAGGTAACCGAACTGTCGGAATTGAGCCCGACCACCAGTTTGGTCCCCATTTCTGCTGATTTTAACAAGGAGTCGATATGCCCGTGATGAATGATGTCAAAACAACCGTTGGTAAAAACAATTGTTTCCCGATCGGTTTTCCATTGTTTCAATATGGGTTCGAATGATGAAAAATCGGGAAATATTTTAGCTTCGATGTTAAATTTCATCTTTAAAAAATTTCAAAATTGCTGATTCGCTGGTGGTTATATGTTGTTTCAGTGGTAAACTTTCTTACCCAATGCAATTCACATCGGGTTTGTTCATTGCTGGTTGTTCCGCCTTGTCGTAATGTTCGTTTCATAATTCAATAATTGCAGGCGTAAAAGTATAAAAACCTCAGGTTTTATTATTCAAGAGGTTATATTTCTGTTGAGAATTGCTAAAAAATCTGGTTGGTATCCACATTGGGAAAAACGATGCTGGGTTTGAAGGTTTTAGCCTCTTCAAAATCCATGATAGCATAGGAGATGATGATGACGACATCGCCGACTGCCACTTTCCGGGCTGCAGGGCCATTCAGGCAAATGATTCCAGAGCCGCGTTCTCCTTTAATCACGTATGTTTCCAGTCTTTCGCCATTGTTTACGTTTACTACCTGTACTTTTTCATTCTCAATCAGGTTGGCTGCATCCATCAAATCTTCATCAATAGTAATACTTCCCACGTACTGTAAATTGGCTTCGGTAACCGTTACCTTATGTATTTTTGATTTACAAACTTCAATTTGCATAACGATGTTTTTCAGTTCAAAACCATATTGTCAATTAAGCGGACTTTGCCGCAAAATACGGCAACACAAACTACTTTTATATTTTCTTCGCTCCAACTTAAAACAGGCTGAAGATTTTCATTGTTAACAATTTCAACATATTCAACCGAAAGAAACTGGTTTTTGTTGATGTTTTCAGCAATCCACCGGGTTAATTCCTGTACGGATTTTTGTCCGGTTTGTTTTTTTGCTTCTGTAAGTATTCTGAAGATAGCCGATGCATTTTCGCGTTCGTCTGCTGAAAGTAATTCATTGCGCGAACTCATAGCCAGGCCGCTTTTTTCACGAACTATCGGGCATGGAACAATGTTGACGGGTAGTCCCAACTGTTTTGTCATGGCCTGTATTATAGCCAGTTGCTGAAAATCTTTCATCCCAAAGTAGGCATTGTCGGGCTTTACCATATCGAACAACCGGCTGACCACCTGGGCAACGCCGTTGAAATGTCCCGGCCGGTATTTTCCTTCCATCGTGGTTTCGAGCAGGCCAAAATCAAATTTCCTGGTATCAGGTTCGGGATAAACTTCATGAACAGCGGGGGCAAAAACCAATTGACATCCGGAAGGTTCAAGCAGTTGCATGTCTGCCTCAAGGTTTCGAGGATATCTTTCCAAATCGCCTGAATCGTTAAATTGGGTGGGATTCACAAAGATGCTTACAACAACCGTTTTGTTTTCACCTGCTGCTTTCTCAACCAGCGAAAGGTGCCCGGCATGGAGCGCTCCCATGGTGGGGACAAAACCTACAGAGCCCAACTTCCTGAAAATGTTCAGTTTTTGCTCTAATTCCTTGACTGTTCTAACCAGGATCATAACCTGTTGAATTTTTAAAAGTGCAAAGTAAATAAAATTAATCCGGAATTTACCAAAACAACGAATGACGGAGCAGGATGATTAACACATAACTGGCTTACATTGAATATTCAGGATATTTTTATTACCTTTGCACCCTGTTATAAACTGCGGTTGCTGGTCAATGGAAAAGAAAAAGATTCTTTATATTTCACAAGAAATAACACCCTATTTGCCTGAAAGTGAGATGTCGGAAACAGCCCGGTATTTACCACAGGGCATTCAGGAGAGAGGTCGGGAAATCAGAACTTTTACTCCGCGTTACGGATGTGTTAACGAACGGAGGAACCAGTTGCACGAGGTCATCCGGTTATCGGGGATGAACCTGGTTATCAACGATACCGACCACCCGCTGATTATTAAAGTTGCTTCCATTCAGGCAGCCCGTATGCAGGTGTATTTTATTGATAATGAAGATTATTTCCAACGAAAATTTGTTGTATCAGACGACGAGGGAAACGAATTTGACGATA
>CAZHKI010000520.1:0-2698 GCA_964533365.1 uncultured Maribellus sp.
CGAGTTTTTTCTGGAACACGAAAACCTCGACAAATACATGGACGACCTCCGCATGACCGGAAACCCCATCGATATGGTAACCATCTGCACGCCCAACTACATGCACCCGTCGCACATCCGGTTTGCCCTGCGCAACGGCGCTGACGCCATCTGCGAAAAACCGCTGGTGATTTACCCCGAAGACATGCACATCATCAAAGACATTGAAGCTGAAACCGGAAAAAGGGTATTTACCGTTTTGCAGTTGCGCTACCACCCGGCCATTCTCGCCCTGAAAAAAGAGATTGACGAAGCCGGCGATAAAATGTACGACATCGATTTGAGCTACATCACCACCCGCGGCAAGTGGTACCTGAAGAGCTGGAAAGGCGATGCCAAAAAGTCGGGTGGGGTGGCCACCAATATCGGCATTCATTTTTTCGATATGATTACCTGGATCTTCGGGAAAGTACAAAACAATATTGTGCATGTATACAATCCCGATAAGGCTGCAGGTTTTCTTCAGCTGGAAAAAGCCCGCGTGCGGTGGTTCCTGAGCCTCGATTACCGTGACCTGCCCAACGTGGCGACCGACAAAGGAATGCGGACGTATCGCTCGATTACCGTCGACGGGAAAGAGATTGAATTTAGCGGCGGATTTACCGACTTGCACACGGTGACCTATCAGAATATTTTAAACGGTAACGGATTCGGCATCGACGATGCCCGCGAAAGCATCGAACTCACCGATTTTGTGAGAAACTCGGCGCCAATCGGAATGAAAGGCGATTATCATCCGTTTCTTAAAAAGTAACTCAGAGATTATTGATTATCGTTATCAAACGTTTTGTCAGGTTCTCTCTTGAATATTTTTGAACGTTAATACTTTTAACGGCGGGATACTCATTTAGAAGTGAGACAATGCTGTCCGTAATTTTATTTGAATCATTATAGTCACATACTTTTCCGCTGTTTGTCTCTGTAATTATTTTTGCCGCATCTCCTTTCTTGGGCCCTATAAAAAGAATAGGTCGCGATGCAGCCAGATACTCAAAAAGTTTCCCCGTTAAAATGCCTTCATTATTGATGACATCGGGTATAATTAATAACAAAATATGGGATGAACACATGTATTCAATAGCTTCTTCATGTTTTACATAGCCAATGGTTTCCACCAGATCTCCCAGTCCGAACAGGTTCATTTTCCCCAACAGTTCATCTGTGATTTTTCCAATAAATCGTATTCTGATTTTTGATTTGATTTTATCTGGTAACTGCGCAATTCCTATTATCAACCCATCTATATTGTATTCTTTTGAAACCGTTCCTACATACGAAATGTATTTCAAATCAGAATTTTGGTGTATCTTACTTTCAAATGTAAAATCATCTGTATCAAAGCCGTTCGGAATTATTTCAATCTTATTTTCAATGTTTTTTACCTTTTTTGAAAACAATCTTTTTAATTCATCACTGACCGTTATAAGTTTATCCGATTTTTTGAAAATTTGCTTTTCAAGATTACGGTTTATCCATGTTGCCAGCCATGTAGGATACAGTTCTTTATAATAGTAAATGTCTGTCCAGGGATCTCGAAAATCGGCAATCCAAATTAGCGGGTGCTTTCTCTTTAACTTTAATCCTATAAGCTGTGTTGAATGGGGAGGACTTGATGTTATAACGGTTTTGATGTCATATTCCTTGATAATTTTACAGGCTTTCCTATATGCATATCTGTTCCAACCTCTTCTTGGATCGGGTATAAAAAAGTTTCCGCGAATAAAACGTAATGCTTTTTCTTTGAAATTAACTTTTTTGGTGTTTGCAAATCCTCCGTATGGGACCTCCTTGTTGGTGGAAATCTTTTTATATAAGGAATATAATTCGAAAGATTTTGTATGAAAAACCTTTACTGTTTCAGGAATATCATAAACTAAGGAGTGATCGATTTGGGGATAAGTAGCATATCTGGTATCAACAGTAAGAACAAATGGTTCATATCCCAATTTTACAAGATACTTTACAAATTTTACCCAACGCTGAACACCTGCTCCTCCGCTGGGCGGCCAGTAATATGTTATTATCAGTATTCGTTTCATGATAAAACCAAAAGTAGTGAATCCTGAAAACCGGAAACCGCTTTTGGCTGATTATTTTGTCAGAAACAAAAAAGGATTTCACCGGTTGAATGAAATCCTCTTCTGCTGTTAATCCAGATGTATTATTTCGAACAGTTTTTTGAAGCTCACCTGTTCGCTGATGATCCTGCCAATTTCGCTGATGGCAAGCCGCTCCTGCACCATGCTGTCACGGTAACGGATGGTAACGGTGTTGTCTTCCAGCGTCTGGTTATCGACGGTAACACAGAACGGTGTTCCGATGGCATCCTGCCGGCGGTAACGTTTCCCGATGGAATCTTTTTCGTCGTACTGGCAGTTGAAATCGAATTTCAGGTCGTCGATAATTTTGCGGGCAATTTCGGGCAGCCCGTCTTTTTTTACCAGCGGCAAAACCGCCAGTTTAACCGGCGCCAGTACCGGCGGGATTTTCAGCACCACGCGCGAATCCTTTTCCAGTTGTTCTTCGCAATATGCGGCCGAAACCACCTGCAAAAACATCCGATCGACGCCGATGGAGGTTTCCACCACAAACGGCACATACGATTCGTTTAGTTCGGGATCGAAATAGCGGATTTTTTTTCCGGAATATTGTTCGTGTT
>CAZHKI010000521.1:0-2692 GCA_964533365.1 uncultured Maribellus sp.
CCATCTGGCTGCCGAATCGCACGTCGACCGGTCGATTTCGAATCCGACGGAATTTGTCTTCACCAATGTGATTGGCACGGTAAACCTGCTGAACGCCGCGCGGCACACCTGGAAGGATAACTTTTCAGGCACAAAATTCTACCACATTTCCACCGACGAAGTGTACGGTTCGCTGGGCGACGAAGGAATTTTTACCGAAGAAACCCGGTACGATCCACACAGTCCGTATTCAGCGTCGAAAGCCAGTTCCGACCATTTTGTGCGGGCCTACTGCGACACATTCGGCGTCCCTACCGTGATTTCGAACTGCTCAAACAATTACGGATCGTTCCAGTTCCCCGAAAAGCTGATCCCGCTTTTTATCAACAACATCAAAAACCGGAAGCCGCTGCCGGTTTACGGGAAAGGCGAAAACGTACGCGACTGGCTTTGGGTGGTCGATCATGCCCGGGCAATCGATGTCATATTCCATAAGGGAAAAATTGGCGAAACCTACAATATTGGCGGGTTCAACGAATGGAAAAATATCGACCTTATTCGTGTCATGTGCCGAATTTTGGATAAAAAACTTGGACGGGCAGAAGGTGAATCGGAACAACTGATTACCTATGTAAAAGACCGTGCCGGTCACGACCTTCGTTACGCCATCGACACCACAAAAATTAAACGTGAATTGGGCTGGGAACCTTCGCTGCAATTCGAGGAAGGCATCGAAAAAACCATCGACTGGTATCTGGCGAACGAAGACTGGATGAACAATGTAACCTCGGGCGATTACCAGAAATATTACGAAGAACAGTATTCAAAACGTTAAATACTGAACATTAAGCAGAAAAGGTTGTCATTTGAGACAACCTTTTCTGTTTTTAATGACAGGAAAAGAAACCTTATCTTTGCAAAAAAATGAAATGAAGGAAAGTCTTTTTGGAAAAACGCTGGCCGAACTGGAACTATTGGTTACTGGACTGGAGTTATCCAAATTTTCAGCCCGCCAGATTGCCGACTGGCTTTATAAAAAAGATATTTCGACGATTGGCGAAATGTCGAACCTTTCCAAAAAGGCTCGTGAATTACTGAGTGAAAAGTATGAATTTGGATTAATTCCCCCAACCCGGGTGCAGGAAAGTACCGACGGTACAAAAAAATACCTTTTCCCCACGCTTCAACATAAATTTATTGAAACCGCCATGATTCCCGAACGCGAACGGAAAACGGTTTGCGTGAGTTCACAGGTAGGCTGCAAAATGGGCTGCCTGTTTTGCTTTACTGCCAAACAGGGTTTCCAGGGGCATCTCTCAGCGGGCGAAATCCTCAATCAGTTAAAAAGCATCGGAGAAGCCGGCGAAATTACCAACATCGTTTACATGGGAATGGGCGAACCCTTCGACAACCTGGAACAGGTACTGAAAAGCATTGAAATCCTTACTTCCGACTGGGGTTTTGCCATGAGCCCGCGCCGGATAACGGTTTCCACCATTGGAATTATTCCGGGCATGCTCACCTTTCTTGAAAAAAGCGAAGCACACCTGGCCGTGAGCCTTCACACTCCGTTTAACGACGAACGCCGCAACCTGATGCCGGTTCAGGTAGCCTATCCGATTGAAGAGGTTATTTCTGAGATAAAACGCTGGGACTTTGGCCGGCAGCGCCGCGTTTCGTTCGAATACATTGTATTTGAAAACCTGAACGATTCGCCGCGGCATGTCAGGGAACTGGCAAAATTGTTAGACGGGCTAAAATGCCGGATCAACCTTATCCGTTTCCACCCGGTGCCGGGAACGCCGCTGAAAAGTCCATCGGAAAAGGTTATGCAGGAGTTTAAAGATGCGTTGAACCGGAAAGGAATATTAACCACGGTGCGGGCTTCTCGCGGCCAGGACATCTACGCAGCGTGCGGGTTACTCTCCACCAAAGAGATGAATACATCGCCAAACCAGCCGGATTAAACCGGAAAGACCTGCTTCCTGCGTGTTGCTAAAATATCAGCTTTTCCACAAAAATATCCTGAAAAGCCGGATCGCCTTCCAAATTGATATGGCTGGTTTTTTCAAGGATTTTCCCTATGAAACAATCGTCGCCGAACAGAAACATTTTGGCGCCAATAAGCGCGGTATTGCCCAGTTTTACAATTTTATCCGCCGAAGTTTCAATCAGCCCGGTTTGAATAACATGATCGATGTTCAGAAAATTTCCAAACCCGCCGGCAATAAATACCTGGTGAACATCGGAAAACGTAACTCCGAGGCGGTTCAGCAGAATCTGCAAACCGGCCGCCACAGCGGCTTTGGCAAGCTGGAACTCCCGGATATCCTGCCCGGTAAGAAAAACGCCTGGTGCCAGAAGTACTTTTTGTTCATCGGAATTGAATTCCCCGAACATCCCGATTTTTTCCTGCTTAAGTAAAACAGCCACGGCGTCGATCAAACCACTGCCGCAAATCCCGCGTGCTTTTCCATTCCCGATTACATGGCAGTTCAGTTTTCCGTTTTCACCCGAAACCGAAGAAATGGCTCCGGTGGAAGCCCGCATACCCTGACTGATTTTAGCTCCTTCGAAAGCCGGTCCGGCCGCCGTGGAAGCGCATAGTATTTTGTGGCGGTTGCCAGCCACAATTTCGCCATTCGTGCCCAAATCAACCAGAACGGTATATTCATCGCGTTCAGCCATTTGGGTGGCGGCAATTCCGGCTAAA
>CAZHKI010000522.1:0-2682 GCA_964533365.1 uncultured Maribellus sp.
CCAGTTAGGGAAAATGGCGTCGCCGTTTCTGCTCGATCCGGTTGAAACCGGCGGACTTGGACTAACCACCAGCCAGGTAGGGTTTATTTACGGTACTGTCGGAATTATTGCTCTAATGGTTGGAGGAATTTCAGGCGGTTGGCTGGCCTCAAAATACGGATTCAATAAAATGCTCTGGATCTTTGTGTGTTCCATTAACCTGCCTAATCTTGTTTATGTTTATCTCTCCTTTGCCCAGCCATCAGAATACTGGATGATTATCAGCGCAGTGGCTGTTGAACAACTGGGTTACGGACTGGGATTTACCGCCTACACTCTGTTTATGCTATACATTTCAGCCGGAAAATACAAAACCGCACATTTTGCTTTCAGCACCGGGTTTATGGCGCTGGGAATGATGCTTCCTGGAATGGTTTCGGGCTGGTTACAGGAAATACTGGGGTACCAGCACTTTTTTATCTGGGTGATGATTTGCACGATTCCTGGTTTTATTATGGCAAAATTGATAAAGGTGGAGAAAGATTTTGGGTTGAAGAGGTGAAGTTTTTAATATTTTGTACCCTCTTCGGAAATCATCGGCACAAACCTGACCGGCAAAACCTCTTTTTCCCTGATTTTCCCTTTTACTTTTTCGAGCAAAACCAATTGTTGTACGGGGAAATCACCCACCGGGATAATCATCCGGCCCCCCTCGGCCAACTGGTTTTTCAAATCATCAGGAACATGGGTTGGCGAACAGGTTACGATGATGGCGTTGAACGGCGCCTTTTCGGGCCAGCCCAGGTATCCGTCGCCAATTTTGACGAAAATATTTTTGTAGCCGAGTTCAGCAAAAAGCCGGGTTGCTTTGTTGCCTAACTTCGGAAAAATTTCGATGGTAAAAACCGAATCGCAGATTTCGGCTAAAATAGCGGCCTGGTAACCCGAACCCGTGCCAATTTCAAGCACTTTGTCGGTGCGTTTCAGATTCAGGACTTCGGTCATAAACGCCACAATGTAAGGTTGCGAAATGGTTTGTCCCTCTTCGATGGGAAGCGGCGAATCGTTGTAGGCAAAAAGAAGATGTTGCGGTAAAACAAACTTATGACGTTCAACCTTCTGAAAGGCATCCAAAACCACGGGGTCGGTAATTCCCCTGCTCCGGATTTGGGTCCTGACCATTTTCGACCGGAGTTCGGAGTAATAATTTTCCTGCGCCGGCGAAATATGTACAACAAGAAAACAAAAAGTAAAAACGACAACCGGGGCAAGAACTTTTAACAGCATCGACGGATACATGGCCCTGCTTTTTTAAAGTTGAACGGAAGATTTTTTGGAAAGGTTACCCAAAAAATTCTTTGCCACTTTTTAAGCAGGACGAAAATTAAAAAACCATCAATCAGCGGGTTGCTGTGGTTTGATGCGACCTTTCTCCACCCAGTAATATACAATAGGAAGTACCATTAAAGTTAACAGAGTTGATGTAATTAATCCGCCAATAACCACGGTAGCCAGCGGCCGTTGAACTTCTGAACCCGGGCCGGTGTTGAATGCCATGGGAATAAAACCGAGGCTTGCCACCAAAGCCGTCATCAGCACCGGGCGAAGCCGGTCGCCGGAACCAGTCACAATCAGTTTTTTCAAATCCATTTTCTTTTCTTTTCGCAGTTCGTTGATGTGATCAATAAGCACGATACCATTTAACACCGCTACCCCAAATAAAGCAACAAAACCAATGCTTGCCGAAATGGAGAGGTACATTCCGCGTACCCATAATAAAAAAATACCACCAGAGAGTGCGAATGGAAGGTTCAACAGGATTAAAATGGCATATTTCATTTTCCCAAAATTGAGGTAAAGCAACCCAATGATGATAAAAATGGAAAGCGGTACTACCAGCAGTAAATGCCGCATGGCCCGACGCTGGTTTTCGAATGTTCCGCCGTAGTCGATAAAATAACCCGATGGAATTTCTGCCTTCAATTTTATGTCTTTTTGCAGGTTGGTAACGTATGTGCCCAAATCAATATCCCTGATGTTAATACCCACAATTAACCGTCGCCAGCCGTTCTCGCGCTGAATTTCACGGGGGCCTTCCTGCAAAACAATGTTGGCAACCCGTTTCAGCGGCACGAAATCGCCATTGGGAAGATGAACCGGGACATCCTGAATTTTTTGCAATTCGTTGCGAATGTCTTCCGGATACCGGACCACAATCCCAAACCGGCGTTGCCCTTCGTACACCTGGCCTGTTTCCATACCTCCAATCCCGGCTTCTATCACGGTTTGCACATCGTCAACATTCAGCCCGAAAGAAGCAACCGACTCACGGTCGATTTCGAGGGTTACATACGGTTGTCCGACAGTTTGATCCACATAGAAATTATCGGTCCCCTCCAATTGGGGAAGAAATTCAGAAATATTTTCTCCAATGCGGCTTAAAACGTCCAAATCCTCGCCGTAAATTTTTATGGCCAGGTCTGATTTTACCCCGCTGGTCAGTTCGTCAACGCGCATGGCAATGGGTTGGGTAAAATTGTAGACCAGACCGGGTTCGGTTTTCAAATAAGGTTCAATGCGGGCTATAATATCCTCTTTGTTCATTCCCTTTCGCCACTCTTTTTCGGGTTTCAGAATCACCCACACGTCGGTTTGATGAACACCCATCCAGTCGTTGGCCAAATCGGAACGGCCGGTTTTGGG
>CAZHKI010000523.1:0-2677 GCA_964533365.1 uncultured Maribellus sp.
CATTCGAAAAATGACTCAAAACGGCATGTATTTCTGGGATTACGGAAATGCTTTCCTGTTGGAAGCCCGCCGCGCCGGGGCAGAAATAACCCATCCCGACGGCAGTTTCATTTATCCGTCGTATGTTCAGGATATTATGGGACCGTTGTTTTTCGATTATGGTTTTGGCCCGTTTCGCTGGGTTTGCACTTCGGGAAACCCGGATGATTTGATGAAAACTGACCAGATTGCTGCCGATGTACTGACCCGGCTTGCCGAATATGCACCAGCCGAAATCAAAAAACAACTGGACGATAACATCCACTGGATTAAAAAGGCCGGAAGAAACAACCTGGTGGTTGGTTCCCAAGCCCGCATTTTGTATGCCGACTGCGACGGACGGATACAAATTGCCAAAGCTTTTAACGACGCCATCCGGAACGGTGAAATTTCAGCGCCCGTGGTTTTGGGCCGCGACCACCACGATGTTTCAGGCACCGACTCGCCTTTTCGTGAAACCTCAAATATTTACGATGGTTCGTCATTTACTGCTGACATGGCTGTACAAAATTTCGTGGGCGACAGTTTTCGCGGTGCAACATGGGTCTCTCTCCACAATGGCGGAGGTGTCGGTTGGGGCGAGGTAATCAATGGTGGGTTCGGGCTAACCATTGATGGTTCAAAAGAAGCTGAAAAACGAATCGAAATGATGCTTCACTGGGACGTGAACAATGGAATTGCCCGCCGAAGCTGGGCCTGTAACAAGCCGGCACAAATTACAGTTAAAAAGGCGATGAAGAAAAATCCACTGTTAAAAGTTACATTGCCTTTCGAAGCGGATCAAAAAATACTGGAAAACTTATTCTGAAAAAATAATCGAATAAAGCCGCTGAATCTCTTTTCGAAGTTCATCGATACCAATGTTGCGGCTTTTCCGGATGGTTTCGCGGCCATCGAAAAAAATCAGGATGGTGGGCACAGTAAAAATCTGGTGCTGCGCAGCCACATCAGGAACAACATCCGTTTTAACATAAACCGCTTTAATCTTTGGGAAATCATGGTGAAGCAATTCCCCTACTTTCGGTTTTAGAACCTTGCAGACATTACAGGCATCGGTTGAAAAATAGGCCAGCAAAGCAGGTTCATTTTCCTTCAACTGAATAAATTGTTCATACGAATGAATCTCTGTAAACATCTTCTTTTAAAAATTAATATTGCCCTGTATTCAGCATGACCAGTGTGCAAGCTTCAATCGTTTCAATTCCGGCCGATTCCAACCTTTCCATCAATTCAAAATTTTCGGTTCCGGGATTAAATATCACCCGATCGGGTTTCAACTTTAGTAAGGAATCGGAATATTCCGGTTGGTTACCCGGCCCCACATACATGGTTACAGTATGAATATTTTCATTTTCGGGGAATGAGGTTTGGATTTCCACATCGGCAACCTGACCGGCACGTTTTGCCAGTGCGACAACACTATGTCCGTGTTTGCGGAGCGATTGGACTGCAAGATAGGAATAACGGGAAGGATTGGTACTTGCCCCGATTACAAGAGTTTTTTTATTTGCCATTTTTATTTTTTTTTACCAAAACCACAGCGGTGGCCGAAATACCTTCTTCCCGGCCTTCGAAGCCCAGTTTCTCTGTTGTAGTGGCTTTAACTGAAACCGACTCCCGTTCAATCCCCAAAACATTGGCCAGTATCATTTCCATTTCAGGAATATATGGCTTTAATTTAGGTTGCTGAGCGCTGATGGTTGAATCAATATTAACAATCTGAAAGCCTTTCAGCTTTACCAATTCGTAGGTTCTTTTCAACAGAATTTTACTGTCGATGTTTTTAAATTCTTCCGCGTGATCAGGGAAATGGGTGCCAATATCGCGTAACCCGACGGAGCCGAGCAAAGCATCGCAAATGGCGTGAATGAGAACATCTCCGTCGGAATGGGCGACCGTACCTTTATGATGGGGAATTAAAACACCGCCCAGCCATAAGGTTTCCCCTTCAGCCAGGCGGTGTACGTCATATCCTTGTCCGATGCGGAAATCCATTACCGTTGATTTCCGAAAGCGTCAACATCGAAAGTAAGCGTAAACCTCAACGTATTGGCCAGCGGGTGGTTCTGCTGGGTTGGCAACAGGTACGAGAAATCGAGGGCAAAAACATTCATTTTCAGGCCTGCCCCAAAAGTGATAAATTTCCGGTTCCCTTTATTTTCGTGCTCATAAAAATAACCGCCACGAACTGCAAACTGCTGGTTATACCAGTATTCAAAACCAACCGAGAGGTTGATTTCCTGCAACTCCTCGGTCATTCCGCCCGGAGCGTCGCCAAACGATTTAAAGATACCTGAAATCACTCCAATATCAGAATTGATACCACCGGGATATATCACGTCGCCCGCTTCGTAGGTCGTGGTATCTTTAGGTGGTGTTGGCACGAGCAGTTTGTTGGCTTCAACCGCAAACGAAATGGTATTGTAGTCGTCCATTTCGGTGGTGTACGATGCGCCAAGTTTTAACATGGTAGGAATAAAATCCTTCACTTCGCCGTCGGTATATGAAATTTTTGCCCCAATATTCTGGATATTAATACCGGCCGAAAAAATATTATCGCGGCGGTTAGCCCTGAATTCATTGTAATAATAAAAAGCCACATCGGCAGCAAACGAGTTTCCGGCATGAGATTCCACAC
>CAZHKI010000524.1:0-2676 GCA_964533365.1 uncultured Maribellus sp.
CATTAACCGGGCCGCTGAAGATGCTGTATCTGAAGCCAAACCCATTTTTGTGAACAGCATCAAACAAATGACTATTGCCGACGCGGTGGGGATTTTGAAAGGAAACGATCAGGCCGCAACCGATTACTTGCATGCAACAACTTACAGTCAGTTGATGAATCTGTATCAACCCAAAATTAAAGCCTCGGTCGATAAAAAACTGGTAGGCAATGTATCGACCAGCCAAAGCTGGGATCTGCTCACCGGGAAATGGAACGATGTGGCCCATTCACTGGCAGGTCAGATTGCCGGTTTCAAACCCGTGGAAGTGAAACTGGACGAATATCTTACACAAAAAGCCCTCGACGGTTTGTTCCTGAAAATTGCCGGAGAGGAAAAGCGAATCAGAAAAGATCCTTTGGCACGTGTGAGTGAAATCCTGAAAAGAGTTTTTGGATCATTGGATTCCTGAACAGCCCAGGGGAAATCAAATTTATAATCTTAAACATGTTGTATTGAAATTTTAATAAATATTGATAACTTCCATATATAAAAATTGAGACCGTTTAATGAAGTTTTTGGCGCCGGAATAATAGTTGTAAACCCATTAAAAATTACTGCCATGCGACTTGAATTTGTTAGAATAGAAGAGGCAAACGACTTGATCAACCAGTTGATTGAACATCACCCGCATGCTATTTTTTTAACTGATCATAACTTCAAGGTGAAGTTTTTCAATAAGTCGTTTCAGAAGTTGTGCAAAAGCGACAAAGGCGATATTTTGGATCACGAGTTTTGTGAAATTATGGGTTGTACCCGTCGTGGCAAGTTGGTTGACACAGAAACCAATTTTTGTAAGCATTGCCAGTTTCGCGAATTGCTCTCCGGTTCAAACCTATCGGAACTGACACTTATTCGCGATTTTGAAATCCACAATGAAATCTTAACCAAACATTTGCATATCAATGCTCACCGGCTGGTAATGCGGGGTGAGAAATACCGTTTGGTTGTGATTGATGACCGGACCCAGGATGTTTAAAACAACCTGCCTTGCCAGGTTTCCCGTTCGGCCAGGCGCTTTTCAACTTTAGCCACAAATTCGAAGTTTTTCAGGCCCCAGCGGGGGGCCAGCAATAACTCCCCGGGAGCCTGGCTGATAAAGCGTTCTACAATGATGTCAGGATTCAGTAATTCCAGGTAATCAACCACCAGTTCAATGTATTCGTCGGCCGAATACAGGGTAAATCGCCCCGGGTTTTCTGCGAATTGTTTTTCCAGCAAAGTCCCGCGGTGGATTTGCAACTGGTGCAGTTTCAGGTTTTTGACCGGCAGATTTGAAATTACCCTGGCCTGTTCGAGCCAGTCGGTGCGGGTTTCGCCCGGAAGCCCCAGTATAAGATGGGCACAGTTGTTTATCGCTCTTTGGGCTGTTTGTTCCAGCGCCCACACCGAATCGGCAAACGTGTGGCCGCGGTTGATTTGTTCCAGCGTTTGGTCGAGGTGCGATTCAACCCCGAACTCAACCATCACATACACTTTTTTGCTGAGTTCGGCCAAATAATCGAGCAACGCCTCGTTAACCGCATCGGGGCGGGTTGAAATCACCAGACCAACCACCTTTGGATGCTGAAGGGCTTCTTCATACAACCGCTTTAAATCATCGAGAGGCGCCCAGGTGTTGGTATAGGCCTGAAAATAGGCCAGGAATTTCATGGCCTGATATTTCTTTGTAAAGAATTTTACGCCTTGATCAATCTGGGTGGTGATGCTGTTGCTGAGGTTGCAGTAGGTGGGTTTGAAGGTTTTGTTGTTGCAATAGGTACAGCCGCCTTTTCCTCTGGTGCCGTCGCGGTTGGGGCAGGTAAAACCGGCGTCGATCGATACTTTTTGAACCCGTTCCGAAAATTGATTCCGGAAATAGGTCGGAAAATCATTGTACCTTTTATCGTGTCCCCACCTGTATTTTTGCTGCTCCATCAGTAAATCGGTTTGAAATTTCAAAAGTATATAAAAATCATTGGCGAAAATATCATCAGTCCGTTGTTCAAAAAATATTGAAAACTTTCATTGTCAAGGGAGCTTTTTCATTTAAATTGATAATTCTTATTTCTACTTTTAATTCAACTAAAAGCACCGCGTATGTTTTCAGAAAAAGATAAACTGCAGATTCTTGACCGGGGCAGTAACCTGCAGACGGTAATCGGGCAGATTGACAATTTTAAAAAGGGATTCCCGTATTTAACGGTGGAAGAGGCTGCTTCGGCGGGAAGAGGGATCATCATTCCCGAAGAAGGGAAACGGGATGAGTTTATTGCCTTATATGAAGAAAAGATATTGGCAGGGTTAATCCCGATGAAATTTGTTCCGGCATCGGGTGCCGCCAGTCGCATGTTCAAATCGCTTTTTGAAGCGCTGGAAGCCTGTATCAACTCTGATGATCCGGACGAAGCGCTGGCTAAAAATGCAACAGCCCGGCAATTTCTGGTCAATAAGGAAAAGTTTGCCTTTTTTAATGAATTGAATGAAATTATTGAAAAACAGCATGTTGAAAAGAAGTGCCAGAACTGGATTGATTATCTGTTGACACGAAAAGGATTGAATTATGGTTCGCTCCCTAAAGGTCTTCTCCAGTTTCATGCATACGAAACCGGCAGCCGCACCCCGTTTGAAGAACATCTGGCCGAAGGCGCCCTCTAT
>CAZHKI010000525.1:0-2669 GCA_964533365.1 uncultured Maribellus sp.
AAAAGCTTAGTCCCATTGCAGAGGAACTCTCGATAGAAAAAGTATATTCCTTTGTAGATGTGAAGGGGGCCAGAAATTATAATGATATTCTGGAATTGGGCGAATCAAAAAGAAATGAATATGAGGAGCAACTGGAGCAAATTAAAAAATCAATTTTACCCGACGACCTGGCGACTTTAATTTACACATCGGGTACAACCGGTGTCCCCAAAGGTGTGATGCTGACCCAGAAGAACCTGGTTTCCAATTTTGTTGCCCATTCGAAAATGCACAACCTTGGAAAAGATCACCGGGTGGTCAGTTTCCTGCCGCTTTGCCATGTTTATGAGCGGAGTGTCAATTACCATTTTCAGTACAAGGGAATGGGAATTTACTATATTGGAAGTTTGAACCAGATCATTTCGTCGTTAAAAGAGATTAAGCCCCACATGTTTAATTCGGTTCCGCGGTTACTCGAAAAGGTTTACGACGGTTTTGTTTCAAAGGGTAAAGAACTGACCGGCATTAAAAAGTCAATTTATTTTTGGGCGTTAAAACTTGCGCGCCATTTTGAATACAATAAAAAATATGGTCCTTTTCTTTCCCTGAAAATTAAAATTGCCGACAAACTGGTTTATTCCAAATGGCGCGAAGCGCTGGGCGGAAATATTGTTTACATTGTTTCGGGCGGAGCGGCGCTCCAGCCTGGCATTGCCCGCGTTTTGGGTATGGCCGGGATGCTCAACCTCGAAGGTTACGGGCTGACCGAAACATCGCCGGTAATTGCCGTTAATAATCCGGCTTCAGGCGAAATGAAAATTGGAACAGTTGGAACGGTTCTCGAGGGTTTTGAAGTGTTAATTGCTGATGACGGAGAAATTCTG
Source organism: uncultured Maribellus sp. (assembly GCA_964533365.1). GTDB lineage: Bacteria > Bacteroidota > Bacteroidia > Bacteroidales > Prolixibacteraceae > Draconibacterium. The sequence goes on from CAZHKI010000525.1 coordinate 864, forward strand.
TGCAAAGGCCCCGGGGTAATGAAAGGATATTACAAAGCGCCTGAAATGACTGCCGAAGTAATTGATGGCGACGGCTGGTTCCATACCGGCGATATCGGTACCTTCGAAGAGGACAAATACCTGAAAATAACCGACCGCAAAAAGGAAATTTTTAAACTTTCGGGCGGGAAATACATTGCCCCGCAAATGATTGAGAATAAACTTAAAACTTCGCACCTGATTGAACAGGTTATGGTGATTGGCGCCAACGAAAAATTTGCCAGTGCACTTATTTCACCCAATTTCCCTCTCTTACACGACTGGTGTGCCGAAAATAAAATTCATTTTGAAGATAACAAAGCGCTGATAAAAATCCCCGAAGTGATTGAGCAAATTCAAAAAGAGGTGAATATTATCAATAAAACACTCGGGTCGCACGAACAAATTAACCGTATCCGGCTGGTGCGCGAGGAATGGACCCCTGCTTCAGGCGAACTTTCCCCAACTTTAAAACTTCGCCGAAATGTAATTGCATCACGATATAAGAACCTGATTAACGATATTTATTCCGTAGGAAAAAGTTAGGAATTTCTTTCTCCACGCTGTTCGAAATAACCGTTCTGTAATCCGGAACGGTTATTTTATTTTCAGCCAACAGAAATATTACCATTAAATGTTATATTTACACTGTAACAGTTAAACCATTCTTTATAATGAAAATTTTTTTTGTTTTTGCCATAATCTTATTTGTTGTCGGGCAGGTTTCAGCCCAGAAACTGGTTATTAACCCCGATGAATATTTCGAAATGCCCGGACTGAACGTGATGGTTTTCTACGACATTTATCCCGAAGGGCATCAGGGCGGGATCGGGATCATTCAAAACGGGACGCGCGTGGCCACTAACGGCGATATCCGCCTGGAACCCACTCCCGGGCAGTGGCAACCCATTCCCAAAGTCGGCCAACGGCAGGTGTTTCCTGAAAATAACGAAATCAGGGTTGCCTGCTCTTATCCCGATGAAAGTCGCCACATGAAAGGTTTTAATCCGATTTTTTATCCCGAAATGCAATTCAGTTATGATGTCAGGGTTTTTGGCGAAGGGAAGAATTTCAGGATAGTGGTCGATCTGGAAAAACCACTTCCCAAAGAATGGGAGGGGAAAGTCGGCTTTAACCTCGAACTGTTTCCTGGGTTACTTTTTGGGAAAACGTGGTACATGGACGGGCAATCGGGGATTTTTACAACCCAACCCAACGGCCCGATGCAACAGGACGCCGATGGGAATTGGCAGGCTTTCCCGATGGCCAGCGGAAAAAAACTAACCGTTGCCCCCGATGCTCCCCGGCAAACCCTGAAAATTACCAGCCTGAAATCGGAACTGCAATTGCTCGACGGTCGTTTTTACCATAACAACGGCTGGTTTGTGGTACGCTCGGAAGTCCCCGCCGGTGCGACAAAAAATGCCATTGAATGGCTGGTCGAACCTTATGTGGCTGTCGATTTTATGCATCAACCGGTTGTCCATGTCAGCCAGGTGGGGTATCATCCCGAACAACAAAAAATTGCATCCGTTGAACTCGATAAATCAGAAACCGAAATTGGTGAAGTGTCGCTTTTGAGAATGTCGGAAAATGGTGGTTTCGACGCGCGCGTCGAGCACGCTCTCGGCCGCCGGTGCCGGAAGCTCGCGGCGATGACCGCCCGCGTCCACCACCGCGAGCATGGCCCGCAGCGCCACCAGCGTCTTGCCGGAACCCACGTCGCCCTGCAGGAGCCGGTTCATGGGGTGAGGCCGGGCGATCTCGTCGAAGACCTGCTCCCCCACC
>CAZHKI010000526.1:0-2662 GCA_964533365.1 uncultured Maribellus sp.
ATATCTTCTACATAGACTTCAACTTCGGATGTGGTTTTTATAATTTCAAAACTGAGTAATGTCTACTTGATTCTGCGTACGCGTTTTTCCCAGTTCCAGGCTGAAAGCAGGGTTTCCTCCAGCCCTTTTTCGGCTTTCCAGCCCAGTTCTTCGTTGGCGTAAGTGGTGTCGGCCCATATTTTTTCGATGTCGCCGGCGCGGCGCCCCACAATCTGGTAGTTCAGTTTTATGCCGGTGGCTTTTTCAAAACCTTTTACCATTTCGAGTACCGAAACGCCGTTACCTGTTCCAAGGTTAAACACTTCGTAATTCGATTTGTTTTTCCCCAACAACAGCCGCTCAATGGCAATTACATGGGCTTTGGCGAGATCCACCACGTTGATGTAGTCGCGGACGGCCGAACCATCGGGAGTATCGTAGTCGTCGCCAAACACTTTCAGTTCGTCGCGCAGGCCGGCGGCAGTCTGGGTGATAAACGGCACCAGGTTTTGCGGCACACCCAGCGGCAGTTCGCCAATCAGCGCCGACGGGTGCGCGCCCACCGGGTTAAAATAGCGCAGCGCGATTCCTCTCAGTTGCGGGTTGACTTTGATGGTGTCGTTCAAAATATCTTCGTTTACCCGTTTGGTGTTGCCGTAGGGCGACTCAGCATCTTTCCGGGGTGTTTTTTCCGTAACCGGCAACCGGTCGGGTTGGCCGTACACCGTGCATGATGACGAAAAAACGATGTTCGGGACATCATATTTGATCTGGAACTCCAGCAAATTGATGAGCGAAACCAGGTTGTTGCGGTAATAATGCAGCGGAATCTGGACTGATTCGCCCACCGCTTTCGATGCAGCAAAATGAATGATGGCATCGATTCCCGGATTTCGGCTGAAAAAATCGTCAGTTTTTTCGCGGTCGGCCAGGTCGAAGTTCTCGAATGCCGGTTTCTTCCCGGTAATTTGCGCGATGCTGTCCAGCACACCGATATTCGAATTGGAAAGATTGTCCACAATTATCACTTCAAATCCCGATTCCTGCAGTTCGACAACCGTGTGCGAACCAATATATCCGGTGCCGCCGGTCACTAATATTTTTTTTGTCATTGCTGATTGTTTTGAAGGTGTAAAAGTAGAAAAAAACCCGTATTGGGTGGTTGCTTTCATACAGAAAAGCCCGGGAACCGGTAAACTTAATTATTTTTCTTCCGCAAGGGAAAAGATGTTTTTTATACATTTACAAAACAAATACTGAAAATACAAAAAAATGAACCTGGGAAAGTATATCCGTGATCTTTTACTGGAAAATGAAACCGTGATTATTCCCGGTTTCGGGGCATTTGTTTCCGTTTATCAACCGGCCGAAATCAATGAAGAATCGGGTGAAATTTCGCCACCTTCAAAAAAAATCTCTTTCAATTCCCAAATCAGGAACAACGACGGATTACTGGTTGGATATGTTGCCGAAATGGAAGGAGTTTCGCATTTCGACGCCCTGAAAAAAATTGAACGTGAGCGTGAAGAATTTCTTTATCAACTGGATAAAGGAGAAAAAATCACCTTCGAAAATACTGGGATTTTGTGGTACAACGAAATCAATGAAATCGTGTTTTCGGCTTTTACCGATGATAACCTGCTGCTCGATTCATTTGGTCTGGAAACGGCTTCGCTCTCTTTTCAGCCTGAAGAAGAAACAAAGGAAGCGGATCCGGAACCGATGGCTGAACCGGAAGAAATTCCCGCTGAACCGGTTTCTGAAGTTCAGGAAACACCGGTTGCAACAGAGGCTGAACAAACCGCAAACGAGCCGGAACCGGAAACAGTTGAACCCCTTCCTGAGCCTGTTTTGGTTGCAGAACCCGGAACAGTTGAATCATCTGCTGTTCCTGTGAAAACGAAAAAATCACGATGGTGGTTTTTGCTCTTACTTGTCCCGGTGATTCTTGCTGGTCTTTATTTTTTGCTCTCGAAAACCAGTACTCCAACCCTTCCGGATAATTCAACCGAAAACCAGGAGGTTTTGGTTACCCCTTCGGTTCATGCTGTCGATTCAACCATGGATTCCGGGCCCGGCGATTCGCTTTCGGTTGTTGAAGCCATTCCGGGAGAAATTGCCACTTCTGCTGATTCCCTCCGGTTTATTTTGGTGGGTGGAAGTTTTAAGGATGAGGAAAATGCCGAAAATTATTTGCAGCAATTGAAACTGGAAGGATACGAACCTTTTCATATTGGGAAAAGAGGAAATTTTTACATTGTGGGAATTGGAAAGTTCAGAACCGAACAGGAAGCCATAACAGCCAGCCGCGAATATTCGAAAAAAAATCCCGAGGCAGGATTCTGGATAATGAAACTGAAATAACATCAATAACTAAACCTGATAAAACCGATGAAAAACCTGATGAAAAATTTATTCCTGACCGGGATAGTGATGGTCATTTTTTCCTGTAACCCGAAAGAACCGGCCATTCAAACCGGCGGGCCCGAGGTGGTAACCTTTAAAGTTTTACCGTTTGAACTGACCGAAGTAAAACTGTTAGACGGTTATTTTAAACATGCCACTGAGCTAAATATCCAGTCGTTGCTGAACTACCAGCCCGACCGGTTGTTATCCAAGTTCAGAAGTGAAGCCGGCTTGGAACCTAAAGCCGAAGCTTACGGCGGATGGGAAGCCATGACCA
>CAZHKI010000527.1:0-2648 GCA_964533365.1 uncultured Maribellus sp.
CCAGGGAACCATTGAGTAACAGTTGATTTGATTTTTAATTCCCAGATTCATCATAAACTGAACCCAATTGTCAAAAACCGTGTAATCATAGCTCCACGTGCCATCAGCCTTCTTTGTCCAGCCAATCATGGTGTCAAAGGCATCTTCCGTTTGTCCATTCCAGGGACGTTTATTCAGAGTGGCCGTAATCACTTTTTGCCCTGCACCAGCTAACATTTTCATTACTGGCATTAAAGCCTGCCAGTGGGCATCAGTCCAAGGTTCAACACCTGCAACCCGGGCAACGGCATAAGGGTTTTGCCACAAATCGAGATGGAATTTCCATTCCGAAGGTTTCGGAAGTGTTTGTGGAAGCACTTCTAACGAAAGTTCAAATTTTTGTTGTTTCTTTTCTCTTGTAATGATTTGAACTGTTGAAGAATAAATTCCCGGAGCCGCATCCGAAGGAACATCAATCGTGAGCCATACAGGAAGTGCAGAATTAGGGGAAATATTGAAGCACGAAATATTGTCCAGTACATCCGCGCTCAGCGAGGAAGCAAAATCTTCGGGCTTCCGGTGCCCACAACCTCCGGCAAATTCATCGGTAATTACATAGCGGACAAAGCTTGTCGTTATTGCATCGGAAGCAATCACGGCTCCATTGGAAGATTTAAAATCTGAAACTTCACATCTCACCTGTTCGATACTGTCTTTACTCCATAAAACTAGCTGCAGCGAAATACGCTCTCCGCGCCATGCCTCACCGTGCCATTCACTTCCATTTACTTCCGGAATTTCGTGTTTCAAATAGCGCTCATCAATACTTCCAACCGACGCTTGTAAACCTTTTGGAATCTGGCTCCAATCGGAAACAACCGTTACCGGCAACGAAGCTTCATCGTAGGTTTGGCAGACTACAGGAGTTTGGTGAGATTTCGAACATCCCAGGAACATGAGAAAAATAAAAGCAAAATAAAAAAATCGTTTCATAAAAATATTTTTTAATAAGATACTGTTTCACAAAGTGTGTAACTATAAAAAAACAAGGTTTTCGCTATGAATCGCTGAACCCTTTTTTTTAATATAACAAGGAACTGGTTCAACACAATGCCCCAGTTTTGGATTGGCCTTGACCATTTTGTAGTTATTTTTTTCAAAACCAAATATACGGATTTCATTACAGCCTGGTCAGAAGGAAATGAAAGTTTGTTTATAGTGTACTGGCGAATCTTTCCGTTAAGGTTTCCAATGATATTGATAGTATCGGTTATTTTCCTGATTTCCAGGGAACACTTCCTGTTTTCGGAGGATACTAATTTAAATCATAAATTTTAGTTGCCCGAAACAGGAAAAGGTTCGTATCTGTCAATCCCCCTCAAAATAGCCCTTAAAGCTTTGCGTTTTGCGTTGAAAGATTCAGCTAAGTCATTGGATCCATCGATGCCTTCGCGACCCGACGCAAAATCAGTTTTAACTCAGGAAATGCCTTCGCGATGTGATGCATCGTTCATTTCAGATGAAGAAATACCGTCTCAATCTGACGCAATATCCGGTTTAGATTAAGAAATATCAATCCGGTGCGACGCAATGTCAGTTTTGGGTGACGCGAAGTCTGTTTCAGGTAGCGAAATGGTCATTTCGTGTGAAGAATCAGGGTTTTTAAGTGAATCTATGTCTTCTTCGTGCTGATTTAGCTAATAAAAAATCATCCCAAAATTCATTGAGGAAGAGCGAATCGGGGCATCTCTGATTCCAATGCATTTTCAGCACTAAATGGCTTACTCTGAGTATTTTTGACAAAAAAACTGAAGCCTCTCCTATTGGTTTTCATGCGTATTTTTCATAAATTGTTTACGTAAAAACAGTGTGGCCCCAGGCTACCCCGGCATTTCTTCGAAATCGGAATTCAGCAGGAAACTCGTCATAACCTCCGGATATCAGAAGTTAGCGGGCACAACCGGTGTCACCCCAATTATCAACTAAATTTTATGAATTATGAATTCAGTACAAGTAAACAAGAGCAGAATGTACCACACGACAGACGGGGTACTGGATGCCAACCAGGCATTGTTTGCCGGCCTGGAAGAGTTAACGGCAACACACCTGAAACTTAAGGGTCTCCTGGAGAAAATCAACGATTACCGGCAGGTACAGGAGGTAGATCAATCGGGATTAACCGAAAGTAAAGCAATTCTTCGCGAAAGCCTGACGGCGCTGACACTGAAATGCATTTCAGCGCTTAAAGCTTTTGGCGTGGCAACCCACGACGAAATTTTGCTAAAAAAGGTAAGCTACAACAAATCGAAGCTGGGCAAACAAAAAGACCCGGTTTTTGCGGATGTGGCGCACCTGGTTTTAACCGAAGCGCAGGGCCGGGTGGCCGAATTGTCGAAATTCTTTGTTACCGGCGAGGATTTGACCGAAATGCAGCGCCTGGAAACGGAATTTCGTGCCGCCATCCCCCGGAAACGGATGGCCGACAACGTATCGAAGGTTTCAACCCAAAACATCGCCAACCTGTTCGATGCGGCTGACCAGTTGCTGAAAGAGGAATTGGATTTACTCATGCTGCCCTTCGAATTTACCCAGCCTGATTTCTACCGTACCTACAAAAATGCACGGATGATTGTCAACTACTCGGGCGGCGGTCGTTCAACCGAAGAGCC
>CAZHKI010000528.1:0-2638 GCA_964533365.1 uncultured Maribellus sp.
GGCAAAAGGCATTCGCGATATTGTGATTTCACCGGGTTCACGCAGCGGGCCGCTGGTACACACACTGGCCACAAACTCTTTTTTCAACTGCCGGAATATTGTTGACGAACGCAGCGCCGGGTATTTTGCAATCGGGCTTTCACAAGTTTTACAAAAACCTGTGGCGCTGGTTTGCAGTTCGGGAACTTCAACGCTGAATTATGCGCCTGCTGTTGCCGAAGCTTTTTATCAGAATATTCCTCTGGTTGTTCTTACGGCCGACCGCCCAGCGTACTGGATTAATCAGGGCGAAAACCAGTCGATAAATCAAAACAACATTTACCGCGATTTTTTAAAAAGGGAAATCTCCCTCCCGATGGGCGAATCGGAAAAGGAACTCTGGTTCGCCGGGCGCGAAATTAACGAATGCCTGAATGTGGCCGTTTCCGGAAATCCCGGCCCGGTACACATCAATATTCCGCTGGAAGAACCGTTGCACGATTTGCTTGACGAAGATTTGCCTTCAGTAAAAATTATTGAACTTACCGAAACTCATACAATTTTACCGGAAAAAGAACTGGAAAAACTGGCCGGGATTTTTAACCAGGCTGAAAAAGTTTTAATTTTAGCCGGGCAGCAAAACCCAAATCCACACCTTGAAAATCTTTTGGCTGAATTTGCCAAAAAAACCGGCGCAGTTGTTTTAAATGAACAGCTTTCCAATCTGAATCATCCTGATTTCATTGGAAGTATTGATTTATTGACCACTTCGTTGCTTTCAGAAAATATCTCTGATTTTCAACCCGATTTACTCATCAGTTTTGGCGGACAATTTGTTTCGAAACCGCTCAAACAGTTCCTGCGAAAAAACCGGCCGGAGAACCACTGGCACATCAATATTGGAAATGAACACACCGACACGTACCAGTCGCTGACTAAAATAATCGGCACAAAACCGGAAACTTTTTTCAACCAGCTTTTACCGCTTGTAAAGGAAAAAGCCGGTAATTTTTTCGCCCGATGGAAAGAAAAGGAAAAACAGGTAAACCGGTTGCGTGATGAATTTATTTCAAAAATTGATTTTTGTGACCTTTCAGTATTCAGCCAAATTCAGAAACACATTCCTGAAAACTCAGTTTTGCATCTTGGAAACAGTTCGCCGGTGCGTTATGCACTCATTTGCGAAACGGCAAAAAATGTTGAATATTTCAGTAACCGCGGTGTAAGCGGCATCGACGGACCGATGTCGACCGCTGTTGGTTTTGCTTCTGAATCAGATAAAATAAATACTCTCATTTTGGGTGACCTCTCATTCTTTTACGATTCAAATGCACTGTGGAATAAATATATTGGCAATAATTTGCGAATTATTGTGATTCACAACGGTGGTGGAAATATTTTCAGTATGATAAAAGGGCCGGGCGATTCGCCAGCTTTTAAGGAACATTTTTTCACCGAAAATAAATTCAGCGCCGAAGGAATTGCCAAAACATTTGGATTGGATTATTTCAAAGCTTCAACCAAAGCAGAACTGGAATCCGCGCTGAAAAACTTCTATTCGCCGGAACAGAAAAAAGCTACAATTCTCGAAATTTTTACGGATGCTGATACGAATACACAAGTGTTTCGGGAGTTATTCAAAAACGTAAAATCATAAAACACAATATAATGGGTACAGCAAGAAACTGGGAAACCATCAAAACATACGAAGACATTTTCTTCGATTATTTCGATGGGATTGGAAAAATTACCATCAACCGCGAACGTTACCGAAATGCGTTCCGCCCGACCACGGTAAATGAAATGAGCGATGCTTTGCGCATTTGCCGCGAAGACCAGCGTATTAACGTGGTGGTCCTCACTGGCGCCGGCGACAAAGCTTTTTGTGCGGGTGGCGACCAAACCGTAAAAGGTAAAGGCGGGTACATTGATAAAGACGGAATTCCACGATTAAATATTCTGGAGGTACAGCGGCAAATCCGCAGTTTGCCAAAACCGGTAATTGCCATGGTAAATGGTTATGCCATTGGCGGCGGTCACGTGCTGCACGTGGTTTGCGATATCAGCATTGCGAGCGAAAATGCAATCTTCGGGCAAACCGGCCCCAAAGTTGGCAGTTTTGACGCAGGTCTTGGTTCATCATACCTGGCCAGCATTGTTGGGCAAAAGAAAGCCCGCGAAATCTGGTTTATGTGCCGCCAGTATTCGGCTACCGAAGCTTTGGAAATGGGACTGGTAAACAAAGTTGTCCCCTTCGACCAGTTGGAAGATGAAGTGGTGGCATGGGCGCAAAAAATGCAGGAACATAGTCCGCTGGCACTGCGTATGCTAAAACTTGGCTTAAATGCCGAACTCGACGGGCAGGTGGGAATTCAGGAATTTGCCGGAAATGCAACTTTGCTTTATTATCTCACCGAGGAAGCGCAGGAAGGAAAACACGCCTTCCTCGAAAAACGCAAACCTGATTTTAAAAAGTACCCTAAGTTTCCGTAAAACAATACTTTGAGCTACTTACATTTTTGTAACTTACAAAAATGTAACTTACAATATTGTTAGTTATAAAAAATGGCAACACCAAAATCATGGATAAAAGCAGCCCGTCCGCGAACGCTTCCACTGGCGCTCTCCGGAATTATTATGGGCTGCGGGCTGGCGTGGT
>CAZHKI010000529.1:0-2638 GCA_964533365.1 uncultured Maribellus sp.
AAAACAATATCCTCGAAAAACTTAACCTGAAATCGACGGTTGATTTAATTAAATATGCCATTAAAAATCACCTGGTCGAACTGTTCTGAAGCTTCTTCCCCTGTTTTAACGAACACAATAAAATGTTTCTTCAATGTGTGAAAAATCAGTGATTTTACGGACATAAAACCGTGTTTTCCACGGATTGACTCATGTTGGGAAAAATGATAACTTGTATCATTATAAACTCTTAAAAGTCAAATCATAAAAAGTTTTTTAATGATTGATGGTATGAGAAGGTTTGACATTCAGTAATAGGCTGAAATACTGTTGACGGTTAGTTGTTATACCTTTAATTGGTTTGAATGAAAGAGTTGTACCGCGTAGCCATTGTTGAACCTTATGCATTGTACGGACATGGAATCAAATCCATCCTAAGCGAATCAGATGATTTCCAGATTACCATTGTTGCCAGAAATACCGACGAACTGATTGAAAATATATTGGAAAAAAGACCCGACATTGTTGTGATTGATATTTTGCACTGCGACAATGCCGGGCTAAAAATCCTGAAAAAAATAAGGCGGCTATATCCCCATCTGCCCATTCTTCTCATTACCAGTAACCAGTATGCCGACTGTTTCCGGCAGCAAATCAACCTGGGTGTAAACGGTTTTGTTTTTAACGATGCCACTCCCGACGAACTAAAAAAGGCAGTAAAACAACTGAGTATGGGCGGTCGGTACTTCCGGAAGAAAATCTGGAGAAAATTCAAAGATACCCTTCCATTCAAAAAATCAAACGAAGTTAATGCAAGAGATAAAAATATCCTGACCGACAGGGAAATAACGGTGCTGAAACTGTTTTGCAGGGGATTGAGTTACAAGGAAATTGGCAGTAAACTGTTTATCAGTCCCCGGACTGTTGAAACACACAAAAAAAATATCCTGTCGAAACTGAAAATAAAATCCACTGCCGAAATGGTGAAATATGCCTTTCATAATCAGATTTTCAATTGATTATAAATGAAAACTCCGGTTTCTTTTTACAAAAAATCCGTAAAAAAACGGATGGAACGGCCCCGCAAATTGGCGTAAATTACTTATCATTTTAGATGTAAAAGATTGTAACTGGCTGAACTGGTAAAAATTTCTTTCCCCTTGGATTTTTACTCAAAAACCAATCCATAAATTTTGAAGTCGGTTTCTGAATTATTCAATGAAGTTTTTTGAAGGTACAAAAGATGATATGACGAATGAACAAATGTTTTGTCCATATTTTTCGATTATCTAAATTTTTTTGATTATGAGAAAGTTGTACCTGAAAAACAAAAGATTGAGCACGTATCTTTTGTTGCTATGCAGTGCACTAATCTTCGGACTGTATGTAAATGGACAGGAATGCCCAGGCCCGATGATTGACGGAAATCCCTGTGAGTGGTGTTGTACCGAATTTACAGATCAACCAACATTCATCCATGTACAGGATGTTTTTGCCAAAGCCGATCTGGACGATCAATTCACCACCGGATCGACCGATGCCCTTTTCAAAACCTGGACTTACGGACAGGTGAAGCCTAAAAATGACATTGCTAACGGGGCTGCAGTCCTGGTTGGCAGTAAACTTTATTTTGCAGGCGACAGAATTACCACTAATGGAGATGCCCAGATTGGGTTCTGGTTTTTCACCAAAGGAACAGCGCCGGTATGGCCGGCTGGCGAGCAGAAAGGAATTTTTGATCCACCTCAGTCAATCGATGACATTCTGATTGTCAGTAATTTTTCGAACGGTGGAACTGTAGCCACTATTACGGTTTATCAAATTACTGGCTTCAATTCCAAAGGAGAAGCACAGTTTACCATGTTGACTGTTGGCGATGCTGAAATAGCAATCAACGACAGCACTCCCTATCCTGTACCAACCGGTTGGGATTATGTGCCTGATTACGCTGTAGGAGGGGTGAATTATTATCCGGTTAATTCATTCTATGAAGGATATGTTGATTTTGAAGGATTTCTTGACCCGAATTTCAACAAATGTTTTTCAAGCTTTTTACTTGAATGCCGATCTTCCGACTCCTTCACAGCTTCGCTTGATGACTTTATTGGAGGTTCGTTTTCAACCATTCCAGAAATTACAGTGAATGGAGATAATGAATGTGCGGACCCGGCAGGAGCACCTGTTGAAATGGAATTATGTGCTTTCAGCGAAGAAGAGGGATTGGAATATCAATGGTATTCTGCTTATGTTGACGAAACCAACAATACCCCAATTCCTGGTGCCATCAGTTCGTGTTACACCGTCAGTGTGACTGCAACTACTAACTTCTGGGTAACAGCCACGAACGAATTGGATTGTGTCAGCGAAGCTGCCATGGTTACAGCAACCATTTATCCGAATCCGTCATGCGAAATTGCAGGTTACCAGAATTTGAGTGGCTATATGAGCAACGATGGTTCGATTGATCTTTCGGTTTACGGTGGAACACCCGGATATACTATTACCTGGACAGGTCCCGGTGGATTCACCAGTTCATCAGAAGATATCAGCAACCTGGCTACAGGAAATTATGTGGTGATCATTACGGATGTGAATGGATGTACCACAACCTGTTCACAGTATATCGAGTGGCCGGCTACTAATCCCACTTGTCTTATTA
>CAZHKI010000530.1:0-2637 GCA_964533365.1 uncultured Maribellus sp.
AAACAATTTGCCCAATGCCGAACGTCGCGATGACTGGATTAGAACCAATCAGATAGAATGGTATGTAAAAAACAGTATGAAACTCACCAGTGAAAACAACGGTGTACCTTATCCGGCTCTGGCCTTCTTTCATATTCCGTTAGTCGAATTTAATACCGCTTACAGTATTGAAAATCAACGAAAGGTGGGCTGGCGAATTGAGCGGGAAGGTTGCCCTCCGGTGAATTCCGGATTATTTTCCGCCTTCATGGAGTGTAAAGATGTGAAAGGTGTATTTGTTGGTCACGACCACGATAATGATTATGTGGCTTACATGCACGGAATTGCGCTTGGTTACGGGCGTTTTTCCGGCGGATTGAATACCTACCATACCCTTTGCCGGGGCGCAAGGATTTTTGAATTGACTGAAGGGGAAGAATCTTTCGAAACCTGGACGCGCCTGGAAACAGGCCGCTTCCTTAACCGCATTTCCGTGCCCTATACATTTACTTCTGATGATCCAAAGTATAAGCCCAAACCCTGAAATATACGGTTGAAACAAATTAAATATAATTAATCAAAGAATAAAAAATCGAACACGTGAATAATACGATTAACCGAAGAAATTTTATCAGGAATTCGGCCCTGACAGCCGCGGCGATTACCATTGCCGGAATGGCTATGTCAGCAAATATTTTGTCAACGGTTCTGAAAGAAGAAGTGCCACAGTTGAAATTATCATACAATTTGGAACGGAAATTTAAAATTGTGCAGTTTACCGATATACATTGGAAAGCTCTGGTTCCCGAATCGAAAGAAGCTGCCGATTGTATGAATTATGTTTTGGATGAAGAAAAACCTGATTTGGTTATTTATACCGGCGATCATGTTACCGGCGAACCCATTGCCGAAGGGCTTGAGGCAATCTTCGAACCGGTACTGTCGCGTAAAATTCCATTTGCCGTGGTACTGGGAAATCATGATGACGAATTCAGTATGACCCGCCGTGAAATTTACGATTATATCAGGAAACTACCGGGAAACCTGACCGGGACAGTGGATGGCATTTCAGGAGTGACCAACTTCACCATTCCGCTTTACCAGTCAACCAGCGATAGGATAATGACCGTACTTTACGGATTCGACAGCAAACGTGGTCCCATTGAAGCAGACCAGGTTGATTGGTATTCTCAAAAGAGTAAAGAATATACCTTAAATAACAAGGGAATTCCGGTCCCGTCACTGGCATTTTTTCATATCCCGTTGCCCGAATTTAAAGAGGCCATTATCGATCTGGACGCCCGGTTTTATGGAACCCGGAAAGAGCAGGTTGCCTGCCCCGGCCAAAATACCGGCCTGTTCCCTGCTTTTAAAGAAAACGGAGATGTGATGGCGGTTTTTGTTGGGCACGATCATTTGAATGATTATGTGGTCTGCTGGAAAGAAATTATGCTTTGTTACGGACGCGTTACCGGAAGCAAAAAAACATCGCACTATAATTTGCCCGATGGAAGCAACGGGGCGCGGGTTATTGAACTGACAGAAGGAGAAAGAGGTTTTGAAAGCTGGATTCGCCTCAGAACAGGGGAGAAGATTAAACCTTTTAAATATCCGTTTGACTTCATTGACAAGTAGTTTTAAGTTGTGTCCAAGATGAAGCGCACAGGTTTATTTTTATCGGTTTTATTCTTTTTTACCGGGGTAAATGCCCAAAAAATATTGGACCATGAAGTAGTGCTCAAAAACGGCAACCTTCAGCCCTGGACTGAATACGGCAATATTCTTACGTGGAGTATGAATTATTTGCAGAATTGTCCGACGCATAAAACATCGTTTGAAGATGATCCTTTTTACCTGGTTACTTCAAAGCTGAATGAAGATGGCTCATTCCGTTACAACCAAAATAACCAGGGGAGTAATCTTTTTTGGGCGATGGAAACCTTTAAAAAATACTATGCTTATTCCGGCGACAATTCTGCAATAGCTCCCGTCAGAAAACTAATCCAAAGAGTGGCATTCTGCCATACCCCCAAAGACTGGGCGTGGGCCGATGTTCCGAGGACCCAGGACGACACTCCGGATGGGGAATATACCGACGAATGGAGCGGCGTTGATAAAATTTGTATGGTTGCCATCGGCTACCTGAATTATTACCGGTTCACCGGCGACAAACAATATTTTACAAAGGCTGAACACATTGCTCAAACCATGCTGAAGCATGTTCATCCGGGTGATGAAAACCATTCGCCCATTCCTTTTATCGTCAACCTGAAAACCGGTGAAATTCTCGATCCGTATTGCTCAAATATGATTCTTCCGGTTCAGCTTTTTGATGAACTTCTCGAGAATGAATCTACTTCTTTAAATAAAACGGAACTTAAAAGTAAACGGGACCAGCTGTGGCAGTGGATTCTGGATTACCCGATGAAAAATAATATCTGGTCGGGCTATTACGAAGATGTGAAAACCAATTATTTCAACCTGAACCAGCAAAATCCTATGGAAACGGCACGTTATATTCTGAACCATCCCAACATGGATCCGGACTTTAAAAAACATATTCCGGCATTGATTCGCTGGGTAAAGAACCGTTTCGGACAGGTTACTCATTTTGGGGCAACCAGCATTAAGGAACAGGATGGTTGTTTTAAGGAGATG
>CAZHKI010000531.1:0-2634 GCA_964533365.1 uncultured Maribellus sp.
ATCGTCGGGTTCGGTACCCCAAAACTGGTCGAGCCATTTGGGATTTCCGGTTCCCGGTTTAATATCCTCATCATTGTTTTCGTTATCTGAAAAACCGGCATCGCTGGTCAGCAACATGTGAACAGCCCGCAGCACATTCACCAGCCGCTGTCCCCACGATTCACCGAAACGGTACATACATTCGTACAGGGCATCGTTCATCACCTCCTCGTTACCAATACTGTAACTCATCAAAAAATCTTTCAAATCCTGGTAAATGTCCATCAGGTTTTCCGAAATGCTGGCGGTTACCGTTTCCTGCCCAAACTGGATTCCCGGGTCGAATACCTCATAAAAACTGTCGTATTCATTCAGCATCTGCAACCATTTCTGGTGCAGGATATTGTAGTCGAATTCCGTGACATATTTTTCAAGTTCCTCGTCGAGCAGCCTTTCGGTTTTGGGCAGCAAAGCCGCTTTCAGATAA
The DNA here is from genome assembly GCA_964533365.1 of uncultured Maribellus sp. Taxonomy (GTDB): domain Bacteria; phylum Bacteroidota; class Bacteroidia; order Bacteroidales; family Prolixibacteraceae; genus Draconibacterium. The sequence continues at coordinate 467 of CAZHKI010000531.1, forward strand.
AGCAGGGGCAAAATTTTCTGCAACCGTTGCAGGTTCTCCTCAACCGAAAACCGGTTCACCCATTCGACACCGTTGCAATATTCATTGGCAACCGTAACAAATTCAACTACATTTTTTGAATAAACAACCTGATGTGTATGTTCTTCCATTTCAGTGATCAATCGAAAACGTTGCAAAAGTATAAAAGATTTTTAAGAGTGAAGTGATTGAGGAAAGGAGTGTGCAGGGATTTGATTGATTCCCTCATTCAGCAGATAAACGGACAGACGTTTTTAACCAGCCCACTCCAGTTTGTTGTCGATGCGGTAAATCATTTTATGGTTGTCGAGCAGCCACTTGACCACCTGCCGCATTTTTTCCTGGTTTCCTTTCAGTTGAAAGATCAATTGTTCGTAGGTGCAAGGCGTTTCAATAATTTTTTTTACCATCCCGCAAATTTCACGAAACTCGTAATCACTGATTTCAAAAGCATTCACCGCTTTGCAAACATCGCACTGTCCACAACGCGGAGAGTCGTTTTCGCCAAAATACCGGAGAAGAAGCTGGCTCCGGCAGGTGGTTTTGTCGGTGGCATATCCGATAACCGACTGTACACGGTTCAGATAATCTGCTTTCCGGTGGTCGTAGTTTTCTTTCGAAATTTTTAACCGCCCGGCGTTGATCCGTTCTTTGCTGAAAAAAATGTAAGGTGTTTTGTTACGCGGGATGAAATCGATGATTTTGGATTTGCGCAGGTGCTTTAAAAAATTATAAACCACATCCTGCGAAATACCGGCCCTTTTGGCCAGCAATTCCTCGTCGATGTTTACATAACCGGTAAAAAGACCGGTGTACGATCGCAAAAGCAGTTTGATAAAACCATCGAAACTGGCGTTGGCTACCTGAAATTTGTACAGGTCGTCGCGCGAAACCACAAAATAAATGCGCGACGGGCTGTCAACCTCTTCGGTAAATTCGAGGTAGCCTTCGCGTTGCAACAACTTCAGGCTGTTGTAAACCATGGCCTGTTGAAATTTGAATGTTTGTGAAAAATCCTGCAGGCTGAATCCGAAAATCTGCGATTTTCCAAAACCTTCGGCAATCTGCAAATAGTTGCAAAGCGACTGGTAAACTTTTCGTATGGAATCGATTTCAGGAAAAGCGACGGTAACATACTTTTTCAGCCTTGTTTTATCGGCATTGTTAAAGAGCAAAACAGCGGCAGCCTTTCTTCCGTCGCGGCCGGCGCGGCCTGCTTCCTGGAAATAAGCTTCCAGCGAGTCAGGGGGATCGACGTGGATGACAAACCGCACATCGGGTTTGTCGATTCCCATTCCAAATGCATTGGTGGCCACAATAACCCGCGTTTTCCCCTCCAGCCACATATCCTGTTTGAAACTGCGCACGGTACTGCTCAACCCGGCATGGTAATAATCGGCTGAAATTTTATTTTTTTTCAGTTCATCCGAAATTTCGCGGGCCAGCTTCCGGCTCCTCACATAAATGACGCCCGAACCGGCGGTTTTCTGAAGCGTTTCGAGGAGGTAACCCATTTTGTTTTCCACCTGCCGTACACGGTAAGCCAGGTTCTCCCGCTGAAACGACATTTTCAGCAGGTTTTTAGACTTGAATCCCAGTTTATCTTGAATATCGTCGGCTACTTCGGGCGTGGCTGTTGCTGTTAACGCCAGAAAACGGACCTGGGGGAATATCTCCCTGAGCCGGACAATATTCAGGTAACTGGGCCTGAAATCGTAACCCCACTGCGAGATGCAATGCGCTTCGTCAACCGTAATCAGGTTCACATCCATTTGGGCCAGCCGCTCAGTAAAATGTTCGGAATTAAGCCGTTCGGGCGAAACATACAGAAATTTATAATCGCCCCACACAGCATTGTCGAGCGTGAGCTTAATTTCCATGGCCGACATTCCGCTGTGAATGGCCAGTGCTTTTATTCCCCGCCGGTTCAGGTTTTCCACCTGGTCTTTCATTAACGCAATCAGCGGGGTAATCACAATACAGATTCCTTTTTGTGAAAGCGAATAAACCTGGAAAGTAATGGATTTCCCGCCTCCGGTCGGCATCAACCCAAGGGTATCTTTTCCATCGGCCACCGATTGTATAATTTCCAACTGGAGCGCACGAAAATCGGGATATCCCCAGTAGCGGGTCAGTATTTGCCTGAATTT
>CAZHKI010000532.1:0-2616 GCA_964533365.1 uncultured Maribellus sp.
TCACGAACCGATGTGTTCTCTATTTCCTCAAAATCGGGATAGTGGGAGAGAAGTTCCATTACCTGCCGGTCCTTTTCCAAAATTTTTATGGCAAGAAACCGCGACGAGATTTTATCGGTAACAGGTTTGTTTTCCCTGATTTTCTCCCGGATGGATTGTATTGATTCTTCAATAACTTTTCCGTAATTGATGTGAACGTGCCTCGAGATTTTATCTTTTCCTTCGAACACCTCAATTACCTTATCGATTAGGTTATCCAGGCCAATTCCTTTTGAACTGATGGTGGGGATAAACGGAATGCCCAGCAGTTTCGACAAAGCTTCGCCATCGAAAAAAAGTTTGTTTTTTTCCAGTTCATCAAACATATTCAGCGCGGCCACAATGCGCAAATCCATGTCGATGAGTTGTGTGGTGAGAAACAGGTTTCTTTCGAGACTGGTGGCGTCGAGAACATTAATAACAATGTCGGGTGTTTTTTTGTAGATGAACTTTCGCACAAAAATTTCTTCTTTCGAGTAGGCCGTCAAACTGTATGTTCCCGGTAAATCGTAGAAATTGAATGTGTAGCCTTTGGTTTTAAAAGTTGCTTTTTTGATGTCAACCGTAACACCGGAATAATTCCCCACTTTTTCCTTCGATCCGGAGATGTAATTAAAAAGCGTGGTTTTTCCACAGTTTGGATTTCCTACCAGGGCAATGTTGATTGTTTTGGAATGCTCCGATAAATCTTTTAATCCGATGTTGCGATCGATTACCCCTTCGTAATTTCCGTTGCCGGTTTCCACAAACTCGGCTACCGGGACAACCTCAATCAGCTTCGCCTCCGATTCGCGCAACGAAATATTGTAGTTCAGGATTTTAAATTCGAAAGGACCGTTGAAGGGCGCATTTTTAATAACTTTCACTTCCTTCCCCTTCACAAAACCCATTTCTGAAATTCGTTTCCGGAAAGAACCATGCCCTAAAACTTTTGTGATAATTACCGATTCGCTATGTTTCACCTCGCTCAGCTTCACAACTCTCTATTCCTCTCTTTTGTATATTTAAATTAAATAAAAATAAGCCTGCAAATATATTCACATTTTTGTTTATTTAAACCTGTTCTGTGGTTTTAAATCTGCATGTTTAAAATACAATTCTCATCCTTCGATTCCAACTAAACATTCATTCAATACTTTAAACCTAACGGTATAGCGGGGCTATTAAAATTAAAAGGATGAATGAGTACAAAACGTTGAATTTTGTCAATTATCTGTGAAAAATCTTGAATTTATAAATTGGATGATTAAGATTAAACGAAATTTCAAATTAATGAATTATATTTCTTACCAAAACTGAAATCATGTTGAATCAAATCATCCGGAACGGGCTGTTGTCATTAATGCTTATAAATTTTCTATTTTCCTGTTCCCCCAAAGATCCTCAACCTCCCAACATCATTTTCATCCTCACCGACGACCAGCGGTGGGATGCTCTTGGATATGCGGGCAATTCCATCATCCAAACGCCCGAGATGGATAAACTGGCCAAAGAAGGTGCTTATTTCCGGAATGCCTTTGTAACCACCCCCATTTGTGCGGCCAGCCGGGCCAGTATTTTCACCGGTTTATACGAACGTACCCACGGATATACCTTCCAGCAGGGCGACATCAAAGATCCGTATATTCAGAATTCCTATCCGGCTATTTTGAAAAAGTCGGACTATTACACTGGCTTTTTTGGAAAGTTTGGCGTTCAGTACGATAGTATCGCCTCGTTGTTCGATGTCAGCGAGGATTATGACCGGAATGGAAAATTTAAAGATTACCGTGGTTATTTTTATAAAACCATCGGGAACGACACGGTTCATTTAACCCGTTACACCGGGCAGCAGGCCATCGACTTTATTACGAATGCTCCCGCCGGTCGGCCGTTCTGCCTTTCGCTGAGTTTTAGCGCGCCGCACGCTCACGACCCCGCACCGGAGCAGTATATCTGGCAACCTGCGTCCGACAGTTTGTATGCTGCTGTGACCATTCCGCCTCCGGCGCTGGCCGAAGATTCCTGGTTCGAAGCCCAGCCTGAATATGTCAGGACCGGCGAAAACCGTACCCGCTGGTACTGGCGGTACGACACCCCCGAAAAATACCAGCACAGTATAAAAGGATATTACCGGATGATATCGGAAATCGATTTTGAAATCGGGAAAATCAGGACGGAGCTTGAGGAAAAAGGGATCGCCGAAAATACAGTTATCATTTTAATGGGCGATAACGGATATTTCGAAGGCGAACGCCAACTGGCAGGGAAATGGCTCATGTACGACAATTCGCTGCGGGTCCCGCTGATCGTATTTGATCCCAGAAACAGGGAACACCGCGATATCAGCGAAATGGCGCTGAATATTGACATTCCTTCCACTATTATCGATTTGGCCGGATTGCCGGTTCCTTCGTCGTGGCAGGGTAAAAGCCTCGCTGGTTTTCTTTCCGGTCAGAACCCGCTGGCGCAACGCGACGGGTTTCTTTGCGAACATTTGTGGGAAGTTAATATCATCGCTCCCAGCGAAGGCTTCAGGACTAAAAAATGGAAATATTTCCGTTACCGGAACGACCCTGGCCACGAGGAGTTATACGA